>JAGOUF010000412.1 GCA_018061385.1 Chitinophagaceae bacterium
ACGAACAACGAGTAACAAACAACGATAAACGTTTTCATGATTGAATTAAAGAACATAGAGAAAATTTATTTTGTAGGCATTGGTGGCATTGGCATGAGTGCATTGGCAAGATATTTTAAATCTAAAAATGCTGAGGTAAGTGGTTATGATAAAACATCAACTGTATTAACCAAAGCATTGGAAAGTGTTGGCATAGAAATTCATTATGAAGAAAGGGTAGATCTAATTCCTAAAGATGTTCAGGTTGTAGTATATACTCCTGCAATTCCTAAACATCACAAAGAGTTGTTGTACTATCAAGAAAATGGATACACAGTTGTTAAACGAAGCGATGTATTGCAATGGATTACTGAGAGTTCTTTTAATATATGTGTTGGTGGCACTCATGGCAAAACTACTGTAACCAGTATGATTGCTCATATTTTAAGAGATACAAATTATGGGTGTAATGCATTTTTAGGAGGAATAGCTACTAACTACAATACCAATTTTTGGAGTAGCGAAAAAAATGTTGTAGTAGTTGAAGCGGATGAGTATGATAGAAGTTTTTTGAAATTAGTTCCTGACGTAGCTGTTGTTACTGCTACAGATCCAGATCATTTGGATATTTATGGAACTGCTGAAGAAGTAGAAGATGCATTTATACAATTTTCAAGAAAAGTAAAATTGGGTGGATGTTTAATTAGTAAATATGGATTGAGAAGAGAGCAAGATTTACAAGCATCAACACATTTAACATACAGTTTCGAAAATCAACAAGCTAGTGTACATGCAGCAAATATTTGTGTAAGAAATGAAAGTTATTGGTTTGATGTAATTGCAAAAGATTGGATAGTGAAAGATGTGGTGTTGCACATGGGCGGTTTACACAATATTGAAAATATGGTAGCAGCAATTACAGTAGCTAAATATTTAAATATTGATGATGCAAAAATTAAAGCAGCAGTTGAAACTTTTAAAGGGGTGAAGAGAAGGTTTGAATATCATTTAAAAACTGAAGATGTAGTATTGATAGATGATTATGCTCATCATCCAGAAGAGTTGAAAGCATTGATTACAGGGGTTAAAAGCATTTTTACAAATAAAAAAGTAACACTGGTTTTTCAACCACATTTATTTAGTAGAACAAATGATTTGGTAGATGAGTTTGCACAAAGTTTAGACCTAGCCGATGAAGTTATTTTGTTGCCAATTTATCCAGCAAGAGAATTGCCAATGGAAGGAGTAAATAGTGAAATGCTTTTAAATAAGATGGCTTTAACCAATAAGCAAGTGTTGAGTAAAGAAGAATTGTTGAATTGGGTAAAAGAAAATGAAACATCATTAATTGTAATGGCAGGTGCTGGCGATATTGATACTTTGGTAGAGCCTGTAAAAACAATTTTGAGCAATAAATAGTAGTAGCAATTGTGTGGAAGAAAAGAATGATACAAGTTTTATGGATTACTACAGGTGTAGCACTTGTTGTATTGCTTGGTGCAGCAATGAAACAAAAGAACCATAAAGTTTGTAGAGAAGTAAAGATTGAAATTTCTGGTGCAGAGGAACACATGTTTATGGATGAAAAAGACATTCTACACATTGTCAATGCATCTGGAAATGTAGTGGGTAAAGATGTTTCTACCATTAGTTTGCAACAAATGGAAACAGAGTTAGAAATGAATGCTTGGGTTAAAAATGCAGAACTGTTTTTTAACAACCAGCAAGTACTTACTATCAATATTCAAGAGAGGCAACCAATTGCAAGAATATTTACAGTACAAGGAAGTTCTTTTTATTTAGATACAGCTGGAGTGCATTTGCCTTTGAGTGAAAAATTGAGTGCTAGAGTTCCTGTAATAACAAACTTTCCTAGCGATAAAAAAGTATTGGCAAAAGGAGATAGTTTGGTATTGCAACAAGTTATTCAGTTGAGCAAATATATTGTTGCCGATAGTTTTTGGATGGCTCAAATTGCTCAGGTAGACGTAACTCCTAGTGCAAATTTTGAATTGGTTCCTGTAATTGGCAATCATATCATTTCAATTGGAGATGCAACAGCATTGGAAACAAAGCTAAATAGGTTGTTTACTTTTTATAAAGAAGCTTGGTTGCAAAATGGAATGAGTAAATATGAACGATTGGATGTACGATACAACAATCAAATTGTTGCAACTAAAAGAGGAATGGGAGGTATTAAAGCTGATACTGCAAAGGCATTGCAAATTGTAGATGGATTAACAGTGCCTTTAAGCGATTCAACTTTTAATGGAACACAAACAAATAGAATTGAGAATAAAAGAGATACCGTTAAAAAAGTATCGCCAACAAATAGAATTGAAAGTAGAAGAGATTCTGCTAAAAAAGTAAACAACATTAAACCAGTTCAAACAAACAATAACAAACCTATAAATACACCAAAGCCCAGTACGCCAAAGCCAGTAAAACAACCAAATACAAAGCCTAGAGCAATAATGAGTAGCGGTAACTAACAATAAATGAAAACAACATTAATCAAACCCAAAGAAAACAACAAAAACACATATCTATGAATCACAACGAAGCTCCCATTATCGTAGGACTCGATATTGGAACTACCAAAATTGCTGTAATTGCAGGCAGAAAAAATGAGTATGGTAAGTTAGAAATTCTTGGCTTTGGAAGAGCCAATAGTAATGGTGTTCAACATGGTCAAGTGTTAAACATCGATCAAACTATTAAAGCCATTCAGCAAGCATTGCTAAACTGTTACGAAAGTAATCCAGAGTTAGAAATTACTGAAGTGTATGTTGGCATTGCCGGACATCACATCAAAAGTTTACAAACTCGTGGCGATATGGTTCGTCAAGATCCTGAGAATGAAATTCAATCTTCGGAAATTGATACACTTATCGAAAATCAACGCAAAACTTTTATTCCAGCAGGCGATCAAATTATCGACGTAATTCCACAAGATTTTCATGTAGATAATATTCAAAATATTAAAGATCCAGTTGGTTACAATGGTGTTAAAGTAGGTGCCAATTTTCATATTATTACTGGCGATAGAAATGCCATTCGCAACATCAACAGAGCTGTTGAGAGAAGCGATTTGAAAACTAAAGATTTAGTATTACAACCATTGGCAAGA
>JAGOUF010000413.1 GCA_018061385.1 Chitinophagaceae bacterium
TGAAATGCAAGACATCAGCAACAATTCATTTATGCCTGAAGAATGTATGCAAGGGACTGTTGAAGATTTTTATGAAAGTATGAAAAAACATGAAGCCCATTTTAAACAATTGTTGGATGAAGCAAAAACAAAAAATTGTATTTTAAAATTTGTTGCTCAGTTCGACAATGGAGTTGCGTCAGTTGGTTTACAACATATCGATCCACAGCACAATTTGTATCATTTGTATGGCAAAGACAACATTGTATTGTTTTATACAGATCGCTATAAAGATCAACCGTTGGTTATTAAAGGTGCTGGTGCAGGTACAGAAGTAACAGCAAGTGGTGTTTTTGCAGATATTATGAGAGCGGTGTAATTAATTAATAATTCGTAATTAAAAATGAATAATTCTCAAAATAAATCTTCACAACAATCTTCTCCTCATCCCCCTTTAGGGGATAGGGGTGAGAATAGGGGTTGTGTCGTTCATTGTCCAGCAACAATTGCAAACCTTGTTTGTGGTTTCGATATTTTAGGGTTGGCTTTAGAAACTCCTTATGATATAATGGAAGTAAGTTTTAAAGATGAACCTGGTATAACATTAAGTAGCTCAGCAGCGTATAATTTACCAACAATTCCTGAAGATAATGTTGCAGGTGCATCGTTGTTGGCTTTAATGGAAGCTTATGAAAAACCTGTAGGTTTTCATGTGTATATTGATAAACAAATTAAACCAGGAAGTGGCTTAGGCAGCAGTGCTGCAAGTAGTGCAGGTGCTGTTGTTGCAGCCAATCATTTATTGGGAAACATTTTTAGTAACGAAGATTTGGTAAGGTTTGCTATGCATGGTGAAAAAGTAGCAAGTGGAGTAAAACATGCCGATAATATTACACCTTGTATTTATGGTGGAGTAACATTAATTCGTTCAATTTTTCCTTTAGATATTGTTACCCTCGACGCACCTCCATTGTTTGTAACAGTTGTTCATCCTCAAATAGAAGTGAAGACCAGCGATGCTCGTCAAATTTTACGTAAAGAAGTATTGTTGAAAGATGCCATTAAACAATGGGGAAATATTGCAGGTTTGGTAGCTGGATTTATGAAACATGATTATCAACTTATTGGTCGTTCTTTAGAAGATGTTATTATTGAGCCTGTTCGGAGTATTTTAATTCCAAGTTTCGATACAGTTAAAAATAGTTGTAAAGAAGCTGGAGCATTGGGAGGTGGAATTAGTGGCAGTGGACCTTCTATTTTTATGTTAAGTGAACAAAAACAAACAGCAGAAAAAGTTGAAAATATTATGAAAGATATTTACGAAAAATTGGGTATCGAGTATAAAACTTATGTAACAACAATTGGTAAGGGTGGAGTAAAGATTTTGTAATCAGCAGAATAAAAAGCATCAATGTTACTCGTTTGTAGTTAGTCGTTAATTGTTTCTCGTTGTTTAATTTAAAAAATGTTTAATAACCTATAACAACTTAAAAAACCATCGTAACGAATAACGTAAAACGAACAACAAGTAACGACAAACAATAAAAAAACAGCTAGCAAAAAAAATATAGAAAAAGAATGAACTATTATAGTTTAAATAAACAATCACCAATAGTCAATTTTAAACAAGCCACAATTGCTGGTCAAGCACCAGATAAAGGTTTGTACTTTCCAGAATCTATTCCACAAATCGAAAAAGAATTTTTCGACAATATTGAACAGTACAGCAATGAAGAAATTGCTTTCAAAGTCATCAAACCTTATGTAGGTAATTGTATTCCTGATGATGAGTTGAAACGGATTGTTGCAGAAACTGTGAACTTTAATATTCCATTAGTGCCTATCAACGAAAATATTTTTTCGTTAGAATTGTTTCATGGACCAACGCTAGCTTTTAAAGATATTGGTGCAAGATTTATGAGCCGTTGTTTAGGCTATTTCTTAAAAGACAATGATAAGAAAGTAACAGTACTTGTTGCAACATCAGGAGATACTGGTGGAGCTGTTGCAAACGGTTTTTATAATGTTGATGGGGTAGATGTTGTTGTATTGTATCCCAGCAAAAAAGTTAGTGCTGTTCAAGAAGCACAAATTACAACATTGGGTAAAAACATTCTTGCTCTAGAAGTTGATGGCACATTTGATGATTGTCAGCAAATGGTTAAACAAGCATTTACCGACGCTGAATTAAATGCACAATTGTTTCTTACTTCTGCCAACTCAATAAATGTAGCTCGTTGGTTGCCACAACAATTTTATTATTTCTTTGCATATAAACAATGGAAGTTACACAATAAAACAGAACCTATTATTTGTGTGCCAAGTGGCAATTTTGGGAACATTTGTGCTGGTATATTGGCACACGTTTCAGGTTTGCCAGTGCACCATTTTGTTGCAGCTTGTAATGCCAATAAAGTTGTATCAGACTTCTTGTTAACAGAAAAATATCAACCTAAACCATCTGTGGCAACTATTTCAAATGCTATGGATGTTGGCAATCCTAGCAACTTTGTTAGAATATTAGAAATATTTAACCAACAATTTGGTTCTTTAAAAAATGTGTTAAGTAGTTATAGTATAAATGATGACGAAACTAAGCAAACTATTAAAGATGTATATCAACAATACAACTACTTACTAGATCCACATGGAGCAGTAGGTTATATTGCTTTACAAAGAGAATTGCAGAAAGATGCTTCTTTAAAGGGAATGATTTTAGAAACTGCACATCCTGTAAAATTTAACCCAGCAATTATAGATATTTTGGGAGAAAATATTTTAGCAAAAAAAGAAGCTGAGTTATTGCTAAATGGCAACAAACAAAGCACTTTTATGGCAAACGATTATAATAGCCTGAAAGAAATTTTATTGTTAAAATAATTTTTTAAAAAAATATTTGTTTTTGAAAAAAACTTGCCCTTATATTTGCAACCCGAACAAAGGAATGGATCGGTAGTTCAGTTGGTTAGAATGCCGCCCTGTCACGGCGGAGGTCGCGGGTTCGAGTCCCGTCCGGTCCGCTTTTAAAAAGCATAAAACGCTGTATATCAAACGATTACAGCGTTTTTTATTTTATAGGTACAACATAGGTACAGCAAATATTAAAAATGTTGTACCAATCTAA
>JAGOUF010000414.1 GCA_018061385.1 Chitinophagaceae bacterium
GAGTTGCTCCACCTGTACCTGCTACAGTGCCATCACCTGTTACATAAATATCATCTATTAAACTACTCATGGCTTGAGCTGTGGTAAATGGATTACCCAAGAATCTATATGCTCTACGGCCACCTGGAATAAAGGTTTCTGTTGTTACATTGCCTGTTAAAGTACCTACAACTACTGCTATACGTGCTGTACCTGTAGTAGTTGATTTTAATACCAACCTTCCGCCTGTTGCTAATTCACCTGAAGTTATAGTAGCTGTTGATAATACATTAAAAAACTCAGAACCAGATAATGTTACACCAGCAGCATTATTTACAACCAAATTTCCAATTAAAATAGGATTTGAAGATGTGATTGATACAGCTTGGGCTGCTGTACCAATAAAATTAATAGTACCAGATGTAACGGTAGAAGAGCTTCCCAATTCCCCACCTGAATAATCAATATTTCCTTTTACAAAAATAGTACCTGAACCACCACCTGCTGTAGTTGCTGAAGCATACAATGTTCCGCCAGAAACTACTAAATCTCCATTCACTGTCATATTATTTGCAGTAGTTGCTCCACTACCAGAAACATGGTAAATACCGCCTTGCATATACATATTTCCACCAACAGTAACAGATCTGCCAGAACCACCAGAACCATTGTTAACACCAACAGTTGCAATAATGGTAAAGCTTCCTGTAATATTATTTGAAGCACTATTAAAAATTGAATTGCCAGAAGAAGGCGTATTCCAGATTACATTTCCATTTTGAGCAGAAGGAATACGAGGTGCTCCACTTGCAATATACAATGTTGCACCTGCAGCATCAATACCATCTGTAAAAGCTACATTGGTAAATGTTAAAACAGCATTTGCCGAATATCCATTTATTTTATAAGTACCGCCTGCGTTAATAGCCATAGCACCAGAACCAGCACTAAATGAAGCAGCATCTATTTGATTTTCAAATGTTCCATTTACATCAATAGTTGAACTTGCTGCACTTGCAAAAGTTCCTGCAAGTGTTAAAGAACCGTTTACTGTTAAGTCGGCACCTGTACCGTTTACAACACTTAAAGTTGCACCAGCACTAACAATTAATTTTCCACCAACTGCAACAGTTAATTCATCTACACTTACACTACCAGTATTTACGGTTATTTCATGTGTATTTAAAATACTAATTGCATTATCTGAAGCTGAAGGTGCAGTAACAGCATCAATATATGTAATATCATCTGATGATGATAACCACGAACTTGCATCGCCCCAATTACCAGTTTGTTTAGACTTATAAAAATAAGCAACAGGTGTTGGATCAGTTAATTGACTATTAGGATTATTAGCAGCCGTAGTGGTAAGGTATTTTGTTCCAGCACCTGTACCATTGTATTCAAATACTTGAAACCAATACGTTGTAGAACCACTTAAACTAGATAAATCAACAGTAGCCGCTGTACCATTATAAACACAATAGTAACCAGATGTACCTAATTGAGTGCCTTTGCTGCTCCAATCTGCACTTGCTGTATAAGCTGTAGCATCAGAAGGATTCGTAATCGTTCCTTGTACGCCTTCTTTCATAAATACAGCTCTTTTAGCACCATCACCATTTGTCCAAGCAGTTGTTAAAGAATTATATGAAATGTTAGAGAATACAATATTGCTAGCTTGGGTTGTTGGTGTTGAAGTAGTTGCACTAATATCTACTGAGGTTGATGCTACTCTTAAAGTCTGTCCAAGTCCAAATTGCACAAAACCGCTAGAAGAACCAGTTTGAGCAACTCCTGTACCAGAATTATAATAAATTCTTCTATAAATTCTAAGTGATTTTGTACCAGCTGGTGGAGTGATTGTTACTGGTGCCCAAGACCCGTTTGAAGCAGGAAAAAAATCACTGGAAACTACATCTAAAATATTAGCAGTAAGGCTAAAAGTAGTTGAACTTGAAAAAATAATTGCTGCTTTTGCTGTGTTTAAAGTAGTAGAATTAGAACTTCCAGTTAGTGTTAATGTTTCAATTGAAGAAGCACTACTATTTGAAGTTAAATCAATTTCTATATAATGAGCTGTACCACCTACTTCGTAATGGCTTACACTTGAAGTTCCACAGATTGTAGCAGATTTAACTGAGCCACCTGAATTAGAAAAAACAACCTCCTTATTTGTTGTGGCATTAAAAGTTGTAGGAGAAGCAGACCAAGCTAATGGATATGATGTTGTTACATAATTATACCCCATAAAAGCATCTTGTGAAAAAGATACTATTGTTGAGAACAAAAATACAACAAGTAGTAAAATTTTACATTTCTGAAATTTGAAATTTTCGATTGAGCAAAATAAGCCCCAATTGGCAGGTAACACTTTTTTCATAAAGCAAGTATTTAATTAAAAAAATAGAGAGAAAATTAAAAAACGAATGCATAAAGTAAACCAAAGCAATCCTTTTACAACGTTATACAATTGCATTTCTTTACGCAAACGATACCGCAATCGATTGCGAAAAATTACTAATGCATAATAACTTCGGTAATTTTACTTGTTACTCCAAAAACAAAAAAATTGTAAAAACAAAAGAGCCTCTTTCAAATAAATGAAAGAGGCTCTTTGTAAAACAAAATTAAAACTAGAAAAAAATTAGTGTATTATGAAGCTGCTACTTGTGCAATATTTCCTTGTAACAAACTTCTTAAAATAGCTTTTGCACGGCTGAATTGTGATTTACTAGTACTTTCGGTAATACCCAATTGAGTAGCTATTTCTTTATGAGAAAAACCTTCAACAGCATACATACTAAATACAGTTTTATATCCATCACTTAATGCTGCAGTTGAGTTTAATAAATCTTTTTGAAACAATTTATCTAACGCATTTTCTGAACTATCTCTAAATGAGTTTTCAACTTGCTCATTAATATCGGTATTGGTTAATTTTTGTTTGCGAATGTGCTCAATTGCTGTGTTCACAAAAATTCTTCTTACCCAACCTTCAAAAGAACCTTCTCCTCTAAATTTATCTAAATTTCTATACAACTTAATAAAGCCTTCTTGTAAAATATCTTCTGCATCCATTTGGTTTTTTGCGTAACGAAAACAAATAGCAAACATTTTTG
>JAGOUF010000415.1 GCA_018061385.1 Chitinophagaceae bacterium
AAAGAAATAAGTCCGTTTTTAAAAATAAGCCCATTCTCTTTAATTATGGTTTTGCTATATTATTCGCATCACTATTAAAAATATCACATACAATGTGATATTTTTTTAAAAAGTCTACTGAAAGTATGATTGTGGTTTATGCTAAATGTAAAAGGGGCTTAATCTTTCCATAAAAATGGGAATAAAATAATAGATAGCATTACTACCATTATATCTAATGCAACCAATAACAAAACCATTTGCCACCAACCCTGTTGTACAACAGTTGCAAATGCTGGTGTAGAAATTTTCATTAACAACAACAACTGAGGAATAATAATAGGGAAGCCCATAATAGCCATTAAAGCTGCTTGTTGTTGTGCCTTTGCAGCTATGGCTGCTAAAAATGTAAATACCAAACTTAGGCTAATGCCTCCTAAACTTGTTATACCAACAAACATGAACACATTTTGTAAATTATTACCCAACAAAAGCAGAAACAGTAGTAAACTAATTATGCTCATGCAAAGCATTAATAACAAATTAAAAATAAGTTTACTAATAATAAAATCTTTGGCTCCTGCAATGGTGTAGAAGTACAACATTCTGCCTTTACTTTCGGCTAAAAAGCTTTTGGCAACAGCATTTACACAAACAAATAATTGTACAACCCAAAACAATCCATTCCAAATTTGATCTTCTGGTTGACCCATAGAAAGATAAATTACAAAAATGGTACAAGCAACATACAATAGTATTCCATACAAAGTATACTGTTGACGCATTTCGAGCAATACATCTTTTTTTACAAGACTTATAATTCGATTTGTTGATTGCATGTTCTTTTTGAACCTTTATTGTTTATTTGCAAACTTAATAGGATAAGTATTGTTTTACTAAAAATATTGAATGAACCCACTTTTTAAAATAGTAGTCTGTGTTTTTTGTATTGTTCCATTTATAACAAAAGCTCAAACCGATTCAATTATTGTAGCAAAGAAAAAATGGCCATTTTCTACTATTCAAAAATTACAAGAAGGCAATTTAAGATTTGTTCCAATTCCTGCATTTTCAATTAGCCCAGAAAAAGGTGTAAGTGTTGGTTTAATTTTTGAATATTTTTTTAATACAGGTATTAATGAAGTTGAAAAAAAGAAAACACGTTTATCCAATGCTTATATCAATCTTCAATACAGTTCTTTAAATCAATTGATAGCCGAAGGGGTGTATAGTATTTATACAAATAATGAAAAATATTATTTACAAGGAGCTGTTGGCTATAAAGATTTTTATGAACGATATTGGACATTTAGTGAAGATACTGTTGGAAACAACAGTTTTAGAGGAGTAGATTATAAACAAATTTATGTACGAGGTAAATGGTTGCATCATTCAAAAAATCAATTGTTTGTAGGGCTAAATTTTACCTACAATAGTTTTAATGAAATTGTTTTTCAAGAAGGAGATTATCCCTCAACTCCAGCAGTAGAAGGCTTAACGGAAAGTAAATCATTGGGCATTGGTCCTATGATTATGATTGATAAAAGAGACAATCAATTTAGCCCACAAAAAGGTTGGTTTGCTGAGGCTGGTATTCGATTTCATCACAAAACAATTGGTAGTAATTTTAATTTTACGCAATACAATTTAGATGTAAGACGCTACATTAATTTAAAATCAAACAGCATACTTGCATTACATATAAATGCTATTTTAAACGACGGTAATGTCCCTTTTTTAGAAAAAGTAAAATTGGGTAACGATAAAATTATGAGAGGCTATTTTGCTGGTAGATTTAGAGACAATGAGTTTGCAGCTGCACAAATAGAATATCGTTATCCTATTGGTAAAAGTTTTGTACTAGCAGGTTTTTTAAGTGCAGGTCAAACTGCTGCAACGGTTAATCAATTTAGTATAAATGCAATGCAAAGTAGTATGGGTGGTGGTTTACGTTATTTAGTAAACAAGCAAAAGAAACTGTATGTACGTTTCGATGCAGGTTATACTCAAAAAGGCAATTGGGGGTTTTATTTAAACTTGGGCGATGCGTTTTAATACTATTGTATAAATGCACCTACAATTTCTATTCCTTCAATTTCTACTACAATATTATTTTGTAGAGTTGTAGCAATGGTTAAACCAACATAGTCTGGTTTTATAGGAAATTGTTTGTGCATGCGTTCTACCAACACCAATATTTGAATACGTTTTGCAGCATAATTGAGCAATGGTTTTAGTGCATACAACAAAGTTTTTCCACTATTGGCAACATCATCACAAACAATAATATTTTTGCCGTTAAAGTCTAGTTCATTTGAAAGCGTTACAATATCTGGATTGCTTTTATTTAAAGTAACCGAAATTATTTGTATCGGTTCAGTAAAATATTGTTGCAATAATTCACCCATTTTATTGGCAATAACAATTCCACTGTTGGCAATGCCAATTAAAATTATTGGTGTGTTTTCACCATTCAATTGTTCTGCAACTTCTAATGCTAAACGTTCTAATTTTAGTTGTGCAGCTTGGCTACTTACAATGTATTTTTTTTCAAGCATAAAAATATTATTGTATCAAAGTAAATACAATTCTTTCAAACGCAACTATAGTTTAAAAAGTTAAACAGGTTATAGAGTACAATCTTTATTCAGCTTATCTTTGAACTGTTATCATTAAATTATTTACTTCAAAATATTTCTTGCATGCAATTTCTTCCTCAAATTTTATTTATTATTTTATCGGGAGTAGCAATTTTTTTATTTGCAAAGAAAGCTTCAGAAATTAGAAGAAATATATTGTTGGGAAAAGACGAAGACTTTTCTGACAACAAAAATTTACGTTGGAAAAATTTAATTTTTTTAGCTCTAGGGCAAAAGAAAATGTTCAAAAATCCATTGGTTGCAATTATGCACTTGGTAGTTTATGTTGGCTTTATTATTATCAATATTGAAGTATTAGAAATTGTGTTAGATGGTTTGTTCAATCAGCATAGATTATTTGCAGGCCTTATTCCTGTTGGTTTGTACAGTTTTTTGATAAATGTGTTTGAAGTTTTAGCAGTTGGTGTAACGCTGGCTTGTATTATTTTTTTAGTGAGAAGAAATGTAATTAAACTTAA
>JAGOUF010000416.1 GCA_018061385.1 Chitinophagaceae bacterium
ACCATTTCTCAACCATTTACGGTGGCTTATCAATCTCAATTATTGCAAATTAAAAGAGGCGATAAAGTGTTAGAAATTGGAACAGGAAGTATATATCAAGCAACAGTATTGGCAGAGTTGGGAGCTTGGGTATACACCATTGAAAGACAAAAAAAATTATACGAAAAAAATAAGGGCTACTTCTTCAAACTAAAATATCCAAACATTAAGTTTTTTTATGGGGATGGTTTTGAAGGCTTGCCAACATTTGCCCCATTTGATAAAGTAATTATTACAGCAGCAGCACCTTTTATTCCTCCAAAATTGGTGGCTCAAATGAAAGTTGGTGGAATGATGGTTATTCCTGTTGATGAGGGTGACGTACAGCGTATGTTGCGTTTAATCAAACAAGCCGATGGAACAATGATGGAAGAAACATTTGAACATTTTTCTTTTGTGCCAATGTTGGCAGGTAAAAATGGATAACTCATTTTTTTCAATAAGCTTATCTTCGCTGCCTTTAATAAAAGAATGGAATTACCTAAGCAATTTATTCAATCCATACAACAGGTTAAAGGCTTTAATGAGGAAGCTTTTATACAAGTACATACCACAGAGCAGCAGGTTACAAGCATAAGAATTAATCAAGAAAAAAAAAATATTGTTCAGCATTTACCAATAGAAAGTGCTTTGCCTTGGTGTAACAATGGTTATTATTTAACACATCGTCCATCGTTTACATTAGATCCATTATTTCATGCAGGTACTTATTATGTACAAGAAGCAAGTAGTATGTTTTTGTGGAAAATTATGCAACAAATATTTCCCTCAAATACAGCAAAAAAAGTATTGGATGTTTGTGCTGCTCCTGGTGGAAAATCTACTTTACTATCAAGTTATTTTAGCAATGGATTGGTGGTAAGTAATGAAGTAATAAAACCCAGAGCTGCAGTATTGGTTGAAAACATTTGCAAATGGGGAACCAACAATGTGGTTGTAACCAACAACGATCCTAAAGACTTTGCTGCATTGAAAGGTTTTTTTGATGCAATTGTGGTTGATGCCCCATGTAGTGGAAGTGGCATGTTTAGAAAAGATACAACAGCAATTAATGAATGGAGTTTAAACAATGTTGATTTATGTAGCTCAAGACAACAACGCATTGTTGCCGATGTTTTAGATGCTTTAAAAGAAGATGGTTTTTTGGTGTATTCTACTTGCTCTTATTCAAAAGAAGAAAATGAAGATGTGGTAGATTGGTTGGTATCAACATTTCAATTAACATCAATAGCATTAGATATTGAACAAAATTTTGGCATTGTTGAAACCCAAAGCGATGTTTCAAATGCATTTGGATATCGTTTTTATCCATACAATATAGAGGGTGAAGGTTTTTTTGTTGCAGTATTACAAAAGAAAACGGTGGTTAACGAAATAAAATTACAGCAACAAAATATTCTTACTACAAACAAACAAGAAGTAAGTGTAATTCAAACATTCATTCCACATTTACCTGAGGTGGATTTATTTAAACACAACAACCAAATTAGAGCCATTCAATATGGTTATTTGAATGATATAAAAACGTTGGCCAACTATTTATACATTAAAAAAGCTGGTATATGTTTAGGTGAAATAAAAGGTAAAGATTTTGTTCCGCACCACGAATTGGCTGTTAGTACCTTCAATTTAAGTAATATTGCAAGTATCTTATTTACGAAAGAACAAGCTTTACAATATTTGCGAAAGCAAGAAATAGCGATAGAATTAAAAACAACAGGCTGGGCATTGGCAGTTTATGAAGGGGTTGGTTTAGGATGGATGAAAATTTTGCCCAATCGTTTTAACAATTACTATCCTCAAGAATGGCGAATATTGAAAGCTTAATTTTTACTTTTTGTACCCAATTTTATGAAAAGAAAAGCATTGTTTGTTGCATTCCTATTTTGTTTTTTTGTATCCATAGCTCAAAAAAAAGTATTGGTACAAGGCATATACCCCAATATTTTTATTCAGCACAAAGTAGTTTCTGGAGAAACTTTATACAGCATTGGTAAGTTGTATCATTTTACTGCAGCCCAATTGTCTCAACAAAATGGATTGAATGAAAATGCAATGTTGGCAATTGATAAGGTGATGAAAATTAATTTAACGCCTCAAAACTTTACACAAGATGGACAAAGTGCAGAATCTGAATCTCTAGTTCCAATACACCATATAGTACAAAAAGGTGAAAACTTGTATAGAATAAGTCAAACCTATGGCAAAATAAGAATTGATTTTTTACGTGAGTGGAACGATTTAAACAATGACGTAATTCAGCAAGGTCAAAAAATTGTAATTGGGCATCTAAAAGTAGATAAGCAAAAAACTGCTGAAGTGGTTGACAGAACTACAACTGCAGAGGAAGAATTGACTCAAGGTTATGGAGTAAATGAAACCTCAAAACCTGGTACTACAAAAACTACACAAACACAAGAAGAACCAACACCTGTTGCTGTAACCAATGGTACAGATGATGAAGGTTTTTTTGTAAGCCAATTTATCACCAAAGGAAAAAATCAAGTGTTAGAAGGCGATTGTGCAACTTTTAAAACAACCAGTGGTTGGAACGATAGAAAATATTATGTATTGATAAACAATATAACTCCAGGAACAATTGTTCGTATTACTGCACCAAACAGCAAAAGTATTTGTGCCAAAGTGTTGGGTGCATTGCCAGAAATGAAAGAGAACAAAAATTTATTGATTCGTTTAAGCAATGCAGCTGCATCTGTTCTAAGAATTACAGATGCCAAGTTTTCTGTAAAAGTTACTTATTTTGAGTAAGCTTATTTTATTCCAAACATTTTGTTTTAAATAAAAATATACTTACTAAAGCTCTTCATATTTCAGGATTTGTGTGTTTTCTCTGAAGATGATTTTAAACGACATTCTTTTGTTTAAAACCAATGCAATTTAGTTCTTAGCAGAAATTATAAAAATGTACATATGGGAAAGAAGCTTACAGTATATATGATTGATGGAACAGAATATGGTCCTCGTTTAAGTGAAATAGGAAATTGGGTTGGTAAGGCGATTTATAGCCCAAGATCTTCAGTAAACAA
>JAGOUF010000027.1 GCA_018061385.1 Chitinophagaceae bacterium
AATAAATCTTTTGGAATTGCAGCTACATTAACTGCAACAAATGGTTTGTTTCTTCTTTCAGAATTGTAGTGTATACATTTGGCTGCAACTTCTTTACCTGTACCAGTTTCGCCAGTAATAGAAACTGTAATATTTGTTTTAGCTGCTTTTTCCATTAATCCAAAAACACGTTTTATTGCTGGACTGTTGCCCACAATACTTTTACCAAAATCGTATTTTCGAGCAACTTCTTCTTTTAAAACCTCAAGTTCATTTTTTAGTTCAGCATTTTCTCTTAAATGTTGTATAGCATTCCACAATCTATCTTTTGTATCATCATCTTTTACAATATAATCGTATGCACCTTTTTTTAGTAAATTAAGTGCCACTTTTACATCTTCTTGTCCCGAAATAATTACCACATTTGTGTCTGGACTAATCTCTTTAATCTTACTCAATAGCTCATCGCCATTGGCATCGGGTAATGAATAATCTAGGGAAACCACATTGGGTTTTTCGTGAAGAGCTGCTAAAAAATCTTTAGCAGAACTAAACTTTTTTACCTGATAATCAGGGTTTAAGTTCAATGTATACTCTAGCATAGTGCTATACCAGAGGTCATCTTCAACAATGAAGATTTTGAATGAATCTTGGTTTTTCATACAAACAGATATTAGGATATGTTTCTTAAAACGACAAACCTGTCTCAAAATTGTAATGAACTAAAAAAAATGGGAAAGTTTATCCAATTTGTGGAAAACTGTGTATAACCCAATAGCAAGAAATAAGCAAATTTTATGGTTTAATTTCAGTTGGTTAATTTCAACCCTTCTTATGGCTTGCACAACTATTATTTTTTGGATATTTATTGCCTTCTTATTGTATGCCTATATTGGGTATGGCATTATTGCAACAACCATTGCTTTTGTACATTCAATTACAAAAAAACAAGATACCGTTGTTTTAGAAATGAGTTTGCCTAAAGTAACTTTAATTGTACCTGCTTACAATGAGTTAGATATTCTTCCTCAAAAAATTCACAATACATTGGCATTGGATTATCCAACAGATTTATTGGATATTATTTTTATTACCGATGGAAGTACAGATGATTGCACTACGTTGTTGCAATCTTTTTCAAATATGCTTCATTTGCATCAGCCAGAACGTAAAGGTAAAATGGCTGCTATGAACAGAGCCATGCAATTTGTTAAAACACCAATTGTAGTTTTTAGCGATGCCAACACTTTATTAAACAGTATTGCAATTAGAGAAATGGTAAGACATTATGCCAATGAAACCATTGGTGGCGTTGCAGGAGAAAAGAAAGTGATTGCAACACAACAAGATAATTTGGTAGGGCAGGGAGAAGGTTTATATTGGAAATATGAAAGTGCAATGAAACAGTTAGACAGTAACTTATACACTGTTGTTGCTGCAGCAGGAGAACTTTTTTCTATTAGAACAAATTTATATATACCATTACCAGAAGATACTGTTTTAGACGATTTAGTGTTGGCCATAAGCACTTGCAAACAAGGCTATACAATTGCTTACGAAAAAAATGCGTATGCCATTGAAACACCATCAATTAATTTATATGAAGAACGAAAAAGAAAAATTCGCATTGCTGCAGGTGCTGCACAAGCTGTTGCACGTTTAGGCATTGTGCCATCTTCCACCAATTGGATGTTGAATTTTCAATTTTTTTCTAGAAGAATTATTCGATGGATTATTAGCCCTATTGCATTGCCCATTATTTTAACAAGCAATATTCTTTTGGTCATACAATATCGTGCAGGTATGCTCTATCAAACAATATTGTTACTGCAATTGTGTTTTTATACAATGGCTTTTGTTGGTTGGATAATGTACAAGTGGAATAAAAAAAGTATGCTTTTATTTGTGCCTTTTTATTTTGTTTTTATGAACATTTGCATGTTAATTGGATTTATAAAACAAATGTTGGGCAAACAAAAAGCAACTTGGGATAAAGCTAAAAGAGTGCAATTGCCTAAAACAATGTAACTGTATTTAAGTATGTATTGCATATTCAACTATTTTTGACAATATGGAAGTAACAGAACAAATGGTTGAAAAGTTAGCACATTTAGCAAAACTTAATTTTAATGCAACCGAAAAACAAGCCATACAACAAGATTTACAAAGTATGATTGCATTTGTTGAAAAATTACAAACCTTAGATACAACCAATGTTGAGCCATTGTTGCACATGGGCAACAATACCAATGTACTGAGAGAAGATATAGTTAAAGGTAGCATTACAAAAAATGAAGCTTTATTAAATGCACCAATTAAAGATGAACAGTTTTTTAAAGTACCTAAAGTAATTAAGAAATAATTGGAATTTTACAATCAATTAATTTTAGTTGATTGCACAATAGATTAAAATTTGTTTACATGAGTAATGCTATTATACATTTAGAAAATATTGAAAAAAGCTACTTCATGGGTAACCAAGCAATACCTGTGTTAAAGGGCATTTCGCTAGATATTTTTAAGAATGAATATGTTGCATTAATGGGGCCAAGTGGTAGTGGTAAAAGCACATTAATGAATATTTTAGGTTGTTTAGATACGCCAACAGGAGGAACTTATATTTTAAACAACAACGATGTAAGTAAAATGGTAGACGATGCATTGGCTGTTATTAGAAATACAGAAATTGGATTTGTATTTCAGCAATTTAATTTGTTGCCACGTTTAAGTGCAGCAGAAAATGTTGCGTTGCCATTGGTATATGCTGGTGTAAGTAAAAAAGAAAGAATTGAAAGAGCAATGGAGGCTTTAAAGCAAGTAGGATTAGAAGATAGAAGCCATCATAAAAGCAATGAGTTAAGTGGAGGACAAATACAACGTGTAGCAATTGCTAGAGCTTTGGTAAACAATCCATCTTTATTATTGGCAGATGAACCTACAGGTAATTTAGATAGTAAAACATCGGTAGAAGTAATGGAAATTTTTGGTAAAATTCAAGCAGCTGGTAATACAGTTGTTTTGGTAACGCATGAAGAAGAAATTGCACATTATGCCAAGAGAGTGGTACGTTTAAAAGATGGATTGGTAGAAACAGATATTGTTAAATAATCTTTAATCGAAAAATACAATCAACCAATTTTTAAATATTTTTTTGAGAGCGTTGATGCTCTCATTTTTTATTTTTGAACCAATCGAAACTACTTTTGTTGTTCACATACAACCTACAATAAACTTATATACAAATGGCATTTAAAATTTATACAAAAACAGGCGATGCTGGCAAAACCAGTTTAATTGGTGGAACAAAAGTGGCAAAAAGCCATATTCGTATAGATAGTTATGGTACAATAGATGAATTGAATTCTTACGTAGGGTTGGTAAGCGATTATTTAACTGATGTACACACTAAAAAAATTTTAAAAGAAATTCAAGATCGATTATTTACCATTGGTTCATCATTGGCCTGTGATCCAGAAAAAGAGCCATTGATGAAGTTGCCCGATTTAAAAGAAACCGATGTTTTGTTACTAGAAAATGAGATAGACAAAATGAATGAAGTATTGCCAGCCATGAAAAACTTTATTCTACCGGGTGGTCATTTAGCTATTTCAACTGCACATGTTGCAAGATGTGTTTGCAGAAGAGCAGAGAGAATTTGTGTGGCCATGCAAGAAGCTGAAATGTTTATAGATGCATTGGTAATAAAATACATCAATCGTTTAAGCGATTATTTATTTGTTTTAGCAAGATATATTGGTCATTTATTCAATGTAGAAGAAATTGCTTGGAAGGCGAGGGTTTAAAGTTGTGAGAAGGAAATAGTGAATTGTGAAAGGCAAAACAGTTTAGTAGAATGTTGAATAGTTATTTTTTCAAGCACACAATTCGTGTTTATTGGTGTACAAGTGGCTAAACCTACATTTTATCCATCATTCCATCTTTCATGTGTAAGGTTCTGTTGCTAAGTGCAGCCAACTCTTCCTGACTTCCTCACTGGGACATCAAAATGAGGGAAACAGGAGAAGGGAATAGTGAATTGTGAAAGGCAAAACAGTTTAGTAGAACGTTGAATAGTTATTTTTTCAAGCACACAATTCGTGTTCATTGGTGTATTCGTGGCAAAACCTACATTTTATCCATCATTCCATCTTTCATGTGTAAGGTTCTGTTGCTAAGTGCAGCCAATTCTTCATTGTGTGTAACAATTAAAAAAGTTTGGTTCAACTCATTTCTTAATGTGGTAAATAGTTGATGCAGTTCTTTAGCATTTTTACTATCTAAATTGCCTGTAGGCTCATCGGCAAAAACAATTGCAGGTTGATTAATTAATGCACGAGCAACAGCAACTCTTTGTTGTTCTCCACCACTTAATTGATTGGGCTTATTGGTAAGCCGATTGCTTAAACCCAACAAATCCAATAAATCGGCAGCAGCTTTTTTAACTTCAGTGTCTTTTCGTTTGGCAATCCATCCAGGTATACAAACATTTTCCAATGCAGAAAACTCGGGGAGTAAATGATGAAACTGAAAAATAAAACCAATGTGTTTATTTCTAAATGCAGCTAATTTTTTTCCTTGTAACTTATGAACAGGCTCATTGTTTAAAAAAATATTGCCTTTATCTGCAATATCTAAAGTGCCTAAAATATGTAGTAAAGTGCTTTTGCCAGCACCGCTACTACCAACAATACTCACAATTTCGCCAGCATTAACTTGCATGTTAACCCCGTTCAACACTTGTAAATTATTGTATTTTTTATAAATATTTTCGGCTAATAGCATGTTGTAAAATTGCTGTTGTTTATACTTAAAACAAAATAGAATTTGAAGCTCGTTTATTGCTGTTAAGTAAATACTTTAAAAAAGTTATCAATTTTAACTTGTAGAAACCGATGAACGAACCTCAAATCTGTTTCATAAAGCTCTCTGAAGCTGTTTAAAAATGATTAATGGCTTCACATGGCTCCTTTTCTATTCTTGAAAAATGGCAATAAGAGTTCTATTTAAAAAAATGAAAGCTTATTAAACAAGTCCTACCAACTTATTTGTACAATTAAATTCTACAATCATTTTAAGCAAATTTTATAAATACATCAACCTGCTTATGTTATAATTACAGCTTAAAAGTATATCGTAATATTGGGTTTAATTTTTTGAATAGAGGATAAACAGCATCAAATAAGTTGTAAAATTTATCCAAAAAATAGGTAAGCCCAAAAACCCAATTTGGTAGTGTCATTTATACGGTTACATTTGCAAAAATTTTAAAGCTATGTTTTGGACATTAGAATTAGCTAGCTACTTAGAAGAAGCACCTTGGCCAGCCACTAAAGATGAGTTAATAGATTACAGTATTCGTAGTGGGGCTCCATTAGAAGTAGTAGAAAATTTGCAAGAACTTGATGACGAAGGCAGTGAAATTTATGAAAGCATAGAAGATATTTGGCCAGATTATCCTAGCCAAGAAGATTTTATGTTTAATGAAGATGAATATTAGTTAGCTACATTTCAGTAAATTTATTATTAGAACCACCTCAAACTGAGGTGGTTTTTGTATGTATAATATTAATTAGCTATTAATTTTTTGTTAATCTAAACTTCTTGCACTATAAGATTCATTTCCCTACTAGGAGCAAATTGAAGAATAAGAGATTAAAAATATTTACCATCATCCCATTTGCCTATAGCAGCAGGATCTGTTTATAGTGTAAAGAAAATGAGAGACTAAAAGGTAGATCAGAAAAACAATCTTTAATACTTAAAATAGCAAGGATTTTAAAAAACCAGTTCATAAAAATGAACTGGTTTTTGTTCTAAATATTTGTATTTCAGCTAGATATGTAATTCTACAAAAAAAAAGAAACAAACTTATGGTTTACACTTTTTTGAAAGAGTTATACCCTTACCTTTGCCGCCAAATAAAAACCTTATTTATATGGCTTCAAAAGGTAGAATTAAACAGGTGATTGGTGCCGTTGTGGACGTTCACTTTCCTAACGATAACTCATTGCCAGATATTTACAACGCTCTTGAAATTGTAAGAGAAAATGGAGATAAACTAGTTTTAGAAGTACAACAACACTTAGGTGAAGATAGTGTACGTACTATTGCTATGGATGGCACAGAAGGATTGGTACGTGGTATGGAAGTGATTGATACAGGTAAAGCAATTGCAATGCCTATCGGTGAAGGAATCAATGGTCGTTTGTTTAATGTAACTGGCGATGCAATTGATGGTTTACCACAATTAAGTAAAGAAGGTGGAAGACCCATTCACAATAAACCACCATTATTCGAAAACTTAAGTACTGCCTCTGAAATTTTATTTACAGGTATTAAGGTAATTGATTTGATTGAGCCTTATGCAAAAGGTGGTAAAATTGGTTTGTTTGGTGGTGCTGGTGTGGGTAAAACAGTATTGATTCAAGAGTTGATTAATAATATTGCAAAAGGTCATGGTGGTTTATCAGTATTTGCTGGTGTAGGTGAAAGAACTCGTGAAGGAAATGACTTATTACGTGAAATGATTGAAGCTGGTATCATGAAATATGGTGACAACTTTAAGCATAGCATGGAAGAAGGTGGATGGGATTTGAGTAAAGTAGATATGGAAGGCTTGAAAGAGTCTAAAGCTACTTTCGTTTTTGGTCAAATGAACGAACCTCCAGGAGCCCGTGCTCGTGTGGCATTAAGCGGTTTAACCATTGCAGAATATTTTAGAGATGGGGATGGTACAGGAAAAGGTAAGGATATCTTATTCTTTGTTGACAATATCTTCCGTTTTACTCAAGCTGGTTCCGAAGTATCTGCATTGTTAGGTCGTATGCCATCTGCGGTGGGTTACCAACCAACTTTGGCTACTGAAATGGGATTGATGCAAGAGCGTATTACATCAACAAAAAATGGTTCTATTACTTCTGTACAAGCGGTATATGTACCAGCTGATGACTTAACAGATCCAGCTCCTGCAACTACTTTTGCTCACTTAGATGCTACTACAGTATTGAGTCGTAAGATTGCCGATTTGGGTATTTACCCTGCAGTAGATCCTTTAGATTCTACTTCAAGAATTTTAACACCTGCTATTGTTGGTGATGCTCACTACGAATGTGCCAACAGAGTGAAATTAATTTTACAACGTTATAAAGAGTTACAAGATATTATTGCCATTTTAGGAATGGACGAATTGAGTGATGAAGACAAAATGACTGTAGCAAGAGCAAGAAAAGTACAACGTTTCTTATCTCAGCCTTTCCACGTTGCTGAACAATTTACAGGTTTAAAGGGCGTATTTGTAAGTATTGAAGACACTATTAGAGGGTTTAATGCAATTATGGATGGTGAAGTTGATGAGTATCCAGAAGCAGCTTTTAATTTAGTAGGTACATTGGAAGATGCTATTGAAAAAGGTAAGAAAATGATTGCTCAAGCTCAGGGTTAAAACCCAGTTTAAAGTTTAAGAAGTTGAAAGTTTAATGTTTTTAACCTTCAACCTTAGACCTTTAATCTTAAACCTAATAATATGACTTTAGAAATATTAACACCAGAGAAAAAAATATACAGTGGCGATGTGTTTGGTGTACAATTGCCAGGTGTAGATGGAAAGTTTGAAGTTTTAGACAAGCATGCTCCTTTGGTAAGTGCATTGGGAAAAGGCACTCTAAAAATTTTAAAAACTAAAACCACTTCTGAAAGTCTTACAATTTCAAGTGGATTTGTAGAAGTAATCAATAATAAAACTACAGTTTTAGTAGAAGGTGCATTAGAAGTTTAATATAAAAAGACATTTATAATGAATAAATCCCTCAACGAAAGTTGAGGGATTTATGTTTTGTATATATGCTACTATAAAAAAGTTGAAATTTTCTTTCATTTAGGTAAACCATCGAGTATCAATTTTCGTAATTGATTGAAACAAAATTAAAAAAATCAATTTTATGAAAAGAGTATTATTTATGACTGTTGCAGCATTTTTATCGTTAGCAACATTTGCACAAAAAGAAAAAACAGTTGAAGTTGGTGGAGCACCAATGTACCCAAGTAAAAACATTGTAGCCAATGCTGTAAATTCAAAAGATCATACAACTTTAGTGGCAGCAGTTAAAGCAGCTGGTTTAGTAGAAACTTTACAAAGTGCTGGCCCTTTTACAGTTTTTGCACCAACAAACGAAGCTTTTAATAAGTTACCTAAAGGAACTGTTGAAACTTTGGTTAAACCAGAAAATAAAGCCACTTTAACAACAATATTAACCTATCATGTTGTTGCAGGAAAATTCAATGCAAAAGACATTGCTAAATTAATTAAGGCAGGCAATGGTAAAGCTCAATTAAAAACAGTACAAGGTGGAGTTTTAACTGCATCTATGGAAGGTAAAAAATTAGTATTAACCGACACAAAAGGTGGTAAAAGTTATGTAACAATTGCCGATGTAAATCAAAGTAATGGAGTAATTCATGTAATTGATACAGTTGTAATGCCTTAATAGCGAAATCTTAAATTTAAGAATGACAAAAAAATCCGATGAAAATTTTCATCGGATTTTTTTGTTGAATACTTTTTGTAGTTATAAACTCCAATCAACAACTTCATTTGCCCATTCATTTCTATAAGGTGTTGTAATTCTTAAATAATTATCTGTGTATCCTTCCATCATTCCTTGCTTATCAAAAGCTTCAAACAATACTTTTCTTTTTTGTCCTTTAAATTGATCTGTAAAATATTGCAGTTTCATAAAACTTAAATTTCGTAAAGTTTTATTTCTTTCGTTACGTGTTTGAATTGGTACAATTGGTTGTATTTCTAATGCTGGTGTATTGGGCCGTTCACTATATGTAAATACATGTAAGTAGCTAACATCTATGCTATGCAGAAAGTCAAACGTTTCTTTAAAATATTCATCTGTTTCTCCAGGAAAACCAACAATTACGTCAACCCCAATTGAGCAATGTGGCATAAACTGTTTAATCATCGCTACACGTTCTGCATACAATTCTCTTTTGTAGCGTCTTTTCATCAATTTTAATATTTCATTGCTACCACTTTGCAATGGAATATGAAAGTGGGGCATAAACTTTTTACTATTCGCTACAAATTCAATAATAGAAGGAGTGAGTAAGTTGGGTTCAATAGACGAAATTCTATAACGTTCAATTCCTGGTATATTATCCAATTCTTGTATTAACTCAAAAAAAGTTTCTTCTCGTTGATTGATGCCAATGTTAATGCCTGCCCCATCTGGGCCTTTACCAAAATCGCCTAAGTTAACGCCTGTTAAAACTATTTCTTTAACGCCTTTGCTAGCAATGGCTGTAGCATTGTTCAGTACATTTTCAATACTATCACTTCTGCTTTTACCACGAGCCATTGGTATAGTACAAAAGCTACAATTATAATCGCAACCATCTTGCACTTTTAAAAAAGTTCTGGTTCTATCATTGGCAGAAAAGGATGACGTAAATCCTGTTACATCTTCAATATCGCAACTACAAATTTTGGTGCTATCGCCTTTGGTTAAAGTACTTAAATGTTGAGCGATATTAAATTTTTCGGCAGCCCCTAAAACCAAATCAACTCCAGGAATTTCGGCAATTTCTTTGGGTTTTAATTGAGCATAACAGCCAGTAATTACCACTAAACTTTCAGGAGCTTTACGTTGAATTCTACGTACAATTTGCCTGCATTCTTTATCGGCATTATCGGTAACAGAACAAGTATTAATTACATATACATCGGCTAAGCCTTCAAAATTTTTTTTCTCAAAACCTTCTACCTCTAACATTCGAGAAAGGGTTGATGTTTCTGAAAAGTTCAGTTTACAACCTAAAGTATGAAATGCTACACTACGCTTTTTATCCATATCAGTGCAAAGATAACAGTTTGAAATTTTTTAGCCTGCTAAGGCGGTGTGCTGGACTTTTTAAACTGATTATTTTTAATTGTTTATGTTTCTGTTATTTCATTTTTGTTTAGCTTTAGCTAATGAAGAAAGCTGCACCTTATATAATATTAGTTGTATTAGCTGTTGTAGCTATTGCAATACGAAACTGTTCTACAACATCAAGCCCATCAACAAAAAAAACTACAAAAACTGTTGAAACCAATGTTAGAGGGTTAAATAGAAATCCTGCAAACATTAGTTATTCTAAACATGCAAAGTGTAGAATGAATTGTAGGCAAATTTCTGAGGCTGAAGTTGTAGATATTTTACGCAATGGAACCATCAATTATAACAAAAGCGACTTAAAAGGTGCTGATTGTAATAAAAAATATGCTGTTGAAGGCATTAGTAAAGATGCTCAAAAGTTGAGAATTATTTTTGCACCTTGTAGCAATGAAGTAACTGTTATTACTTGTATAGACTTAGGTAAAGAGTGGGAGTGTAGTTGTGAGGGAGATGATAAATAAGCAACAATAATTGAATGAAGTTGGGCTGTAATCAAAAAAAAGGGGCCCGGATAAAAATCCAGCCCCGTTTTTAAAATCCAATATCCTATGAAAAACCGATGCTAAGGTAATAGTTCAATACGATATAACAATACCCCGATTGGTCATTTTTTATTAACACCTGTTGAATAACCTTCTGAAAGCTAATTCAGCAAAGGAATTTAGTAATCTCCTAAGGTTTCTGGTAGCTGACTTAAAGCATTGGCCAATTGCTCATCATTGGGTGCAATACCATGCCATTCATGTCCACCTTCCATAAAATCTACTCCTTTTCCCATTGAAGTTTTCATTAAAATACAAATAGATTTACCTTGTCTGGTTAATCCTTTTGCTTTATCTAATACTGCAATAACATCATCCATATCGTTGCCATTCATGTCTAAAACCAACCAATTAAAAGCTTCAAACTTTGCTTTTAAATTTTCAAGATTCATTACTTTACTTGTTGGTCCATCAATTTGTTGTCCATTATAATCAATGGTAGCAATTAAATTGTCTACTTTATGGTGTGGTGCAAACATGGCAGCTTCCCAAATTTGTCCTTCTTGCAATTCACCATCTCCATGTAACGAAAAAACCAATCCATTATCGTTATTTAACTTTTTTGCTAAAGCTGCACCAATGGCAACGCTTAATCCTTGACCTAAAGAACCACTTGCAATTCTTACACCTGGTAAACCTTCGTGTGTAGTAGGATGCCCTTGTAAACGAGAATTTATTTTTCTAAAAGTTGCCAATTCTTTTACTTCAAAGTAGCCAGATCTTGCCAATACTGAATAAAACAACGGAGAAATATGTCCATTTGATAAGAAAAAAACATCTTCATTTGTTCCATCCATATTAAACAATGAAGGGTTGTGTTTCATTGTATGGAAATAAAGAGCTGTTAAAAAATCCGCACATCCTAAAGATCCTCCAGGATGCCCACTTTGTACAGCATGTACCATTCTAACAATATCTCTTCTTACTTGCGAAGCAGTAGCTTTTAAATTTTCTGACATAAATTTATTTTTCTTAGGCAGCG
>JAGOUF010000417.1 GCA_018061385.1 Chitinophagaceae bacterium
CCCAATAAGTTATTTGTTTTTTCAAATAAACTCAATGCATTTTGTTGGTTGTACAATGCTTTACTGTAGTCACTTTGTTTTTGATATACAATGCCAATTTTAATGTATAAACGAGCAAGACCTAAATCGTCGTTTAGTTGTTGGCGAATTTTAAGGGCTTCGTTGTACAATGCAATGGAAGAATCATATTGCTCATTGTCGTAGTATATAATTCCTAGGTCGTTGTAAACTTGAGCCAAACCTTTTGGATAATTAATTTTCTTGCCCAATGCAATGCCTTTTCTTCCATAATCAATGGCTTTGGCTCTATTAATATTTCTGTACTGCCAAGTAAGTTCACTATACGATTTTACAAGATTGGTATCGGTTTGTGTTTTAAGAAGGTTTTCAATACTATCAATAATTGCTTTATTTTTTTGAGCATGCAAAATGGTACAGGCTAACAAAAAAAGGACAACAAATGCAATTTTTTTAATGAAAATCATACTTTTTCTATTGAACAATTCTGTTTTAACTTCTCTAATATAAACAAAGTTGATACATAGATGATGTGAAACAGATTATTTCATAAATAAAAATTGAAAAAGAACATTTGTTAAAATACATCTAATCCCAATACTTGCTTCATATTAAAAATACCTTTTTTGGTAGCAACAAATTCTGCTGCTAATACTGCCCCACTTGCAAAACCTTTTCTGTTATGAGCAGTATGTATAATCTCAATATCGTCAATAGGAGACGTGTACTTTATTGTGTGTGTACCAGCAGCTGGATCAATACGTTTTGATACTATCGTTAAATCTTGTGGGTTATTTGTTACGTCATTCACCCATTGTTTTTTACTAACTATTTGTTGTAAAACTTGTTCAGCCAATGTAATTGCTGTACCACTTGGGGCATCTTTTTTTTGTGTATGATGAATTTCTTCTAACAACACATCATAATCTGTATGATGGCTCATTAGCTTGGCCAAATAAGTGTTTAACTCAAAAAATATATTTACACCAATGCTAAAATTGCTGGCACATAAAAAAGTACCTTTCTTTTTTTTACAAAATGCTTCCACTTCTGGTAATTTTTCTAACCAACCTGTGCTGCCACAAATTACTGGTACGCCTGCATCTAAACATTTCATTACATTATCAAAAGCACTGTGAGGGCCAGTAAATTCAATAGCAACATCGGCCTGTTGAATGGCTTCTTTTGTAAATTCTGTTATGTTGTCAATATGTATTTTAAGTATAATTTCATGTCCTTTAGCTACTGCAATTTCTTCAATGGCCATTCCCATTTTGCCGTAACCAATTAATGCAATTTTCATATAATTATTTTAGGGGTTTATTTGGTGTTAATGATTCGTGGCGTTGCTTTTTTTAAATTGAAAACTAGACTAAAACCTTTGCTATTGTTAATAGGGTTAATGCTTGGGTTGATTTGCATAGACAAATTATCGCTTACATCAAAATCTTTTAAATGTCCAAAAACAGTGGCATCTACAACATTTAAACCCCAAACCACAACAAACCACAACACAGAATAATCTCTATCTTTTCTAAATGAATTTCTAAAAGTTTGTAAAGAACCTAAACTAAAACCTCTTAGCTTTTCATCAACATTGTTTTCGTAATTGGCAACATCGGCAGGCGTTGCATTTACATCACTTGCTTTAGCCAATAAATCATAAGCAGTTTTAGTACGTTTATACCAAGTATTGTTGTAAAAAAAAGTAATTGTTGGTATTGCTAAAGCTCCATATACAACAGGAATTTTCCAATACTCTTTATTGTATGCTTGACCCCAACCAGGAATAATTGCAGAACGTTTTGTAGCTAAACGATGGTTGTGTTTGGGCTTTGTATTTGCGGAAGTATCTGTATTGCTTTTTATGCTTGTATCTGTGTTAAATTTAACAGCCATAAAGCTATTACTATATGCATTAGTTTGCCAACAGCAACATATTGCAGTAACCATTACAACAATGAATGTTCTATATAATTTCATGCAATTAACTAACAACAACATTCATTTGATCTAAAATTTTATTCAGTTCTTGTAACGAATAATATTCTAGTGTAATGCTGCCATATCCTTTTTTGTTATGTACCATTTTCACTTTGGTACTAAAATGTGAGGCTAAATTATCTTCAATTTTTTTGTATGCAGGTGGTAAATCGTTTTTTGTAGCAGATTTAACAGGCTCATTGCCTTTGTACATTTTTCTTACCAACTCTTCTGTTTGGCGAACACTTAGTTGCTTGCTTTTAATTTCATTAAAAATATACAATTGCTTGTCAACAGTTTCTATAGTAACCAATGCTCTTGCATGACCCATAGTAATGCTATTGATACGAACTGCCATCTGAATATCTGGTGGCAATTTTAGCAAACGAATATAGTTGGTAACAGTACTTCTTTCTTTGCCCATTCTTTCTGCAACTTGTTCTTGCGTATAATCCAATTCTTCCATCATACGCTTGTAACTTAAACCAATTTCAATGGCGTTTAAGTCTTCTCTTTGTAAATTTTCAAGTAATGCAAGTTCAAGTAATTCTTTATCGTTGGCTTGACGAATGTAAACTGGAACATCTTTTAATCCAGCAATTTTCGATGCTCTAAATCTTCTCTCACCAGCAATTAATTGATATTTTCCATTGGACAATTTACTAACTGTAAGTGGCTGAATAATATCATGTGTTTTAATAGAAGTAGCCAACTCACTTAATGCAGTTTCATCAAAATCTCTTCTTGGCTGTTTAGGATTAACAGAAATATCTGATATAGGCACTCTAACCATTGCAGTAGCTTGTTCAACTACTTTTGTTTTGAGTGAACCTTCAGTTGTTTTTAAATCTTGATCTATATTGCTCAATAAGCTGCGTAAACCTTTACCAATTAAATCGTTATTTTTTTTAGGGGTACTCATGTTTGTAAGGTTTAAGGTTGGAAGTTTAAAGTTTTAGGTTTAAAGTTTAAGGTTTAGGGTTTGGTAGAAAATGTATTCATTAAATTCTTCCTTTTGCCTTCAACCTTACAGCTTTTGCCTTTCACATTTTACCTTCCACCTTATTCAATAATTCTTTCTTC
>JAGOUF010000418.1 GCA_018061385.1 Chitinophagaceae bacterium
GCTTTTGTTGAGTCGGCTCTTGGACAAATTTATAAAACAAAAAAAAATGGTGAATATCGTGGAGGTCCAGCTTTCTATATTGAAAAAGGGTTTCCCAATAAAAAAATTGGAAAAATATATGCCATCGTTTTTGCCATTGCAACTATTCTTGCTACTGGCTTTTTGTTACCTGGTGTACAATCAAACAGCATTGCTTCGGCAGTAAAAAACACCTTTGCAATTGATCATGTTTGGACGGGGGTTTTGTTGGTAATTTTATTGGGTCTAATTATTTTTGGTGGAATAAAATCAATTGCCAATGTTGCCCAGTTTGTTGTTCCTTTTATGGCAACTGCTTATATTCTGGTAGCTATTGTAATTCTTGTAATGAATTTTAGCAGCATACCAGGCATATTTTCATTAATCATTTCTAGTGCTTTTGGTGCCAATGCAACATTTGGTGGAATAGTTGGTGCTATGATTACCATTGGAGTAAAACGAGGTGTGTATAGCAATGAAGCAGGACAGGGTACTGGTCCACATCCTGCTGCAGCAGCAGAAGTAACACATCCTGCTAAACAAGGGCTGGTGCAAGCTTTTTCTGTTTATATTGATACACTTTTTGTTTGTTCCGCTACTGCCTTCATGATTTTGTTGACAGGCATGTACAATGTTAAAGGAGGAGATGGAAAGTTGGTGGTTGATCATGGTGTGTATTATGTGCAAGATGGCGAAAAACATGTGGATGGCAGTGCTACATACACACAAGCTGCTATAGATAAAGCGTTTAGCGGTAAGGAAACTTTTGAGGAAGGATATATAGGAGCTGGCAGCTATCTTGTTGCGGTTGCATTGTTTTTCTTTGCTTTTACTACTTTAATGGCTTACTACTACATTGCAGAAACCAATGTTGCTTATTTAACGCAAGCAAAAGGAAGTCCGCCATTAATGCTATTATTGAAAATAGGCATATTGGCTGCAACTTTTTTTGGTTGTGTACGTACTGCAAAAATTGCTTGGGATCTTGGTGATATGGGCGTGGGTATTATGGCATGGTTAAATGTAATTGCCATTATTATTCTTCAGAAACCAGCTTTGGCTTCTCTTAAAGATTATGAAAGACAAAAGAAAGAAGGAAAAGATCCTGTATTTAACCCAGTAACACTTGGAATAAAAAATGCCGATTTCTGGGAAAAAGAATATCAAGCACCAGTTACTGAAAAAAATACCTAACACAAACAATTAAATCTTTTAAGCATTTGTTGGTATTTTTTTCCCATACAAAATCATCAATTATAACCGTTGGCCTTGTTGTGTCTTTTGACCAACAGGATTTTTGAATTGTTAATTAGCTGCTTCTATAATTTTCACTTCAGCTATTGGGCTAAATAAATATTGCAGTCCTGTTTTTAATTCAACACAGATATAACGTTTTCTACGTTGATTTCCTTTTTTAAAAACCTTACCATTTTCTGTTTGAAAAATGGAATTTTCTGGTAAAGACTCAATGGTTGTAAAGCCAGGTTTTTGATGGCTGTTGTATTTTCTTAATACCAACAATAAATCAGTTTCTCCATTGGCGGTTGCAGCAGGATTAATGATTGACTTTTGTAAAGCTTGTTCAATATCGGCAGGAAAAATTTGCTTTTGTACAAAATCAATCAGCAGTTTGCTATATAAATTTTTCCATTCTTTTCCATGTGCTTCTACTTTGTTGTTATACTGCTCATACGTAAGTAAATGGGCAAGTTCGTGTAGTAGTGTAATTAAAAATTCGTACTTATTTAAATTGCCATTTACCGTTATTTTATGGTTTCTATTAATGCCAGCATGTAAGTAATTTCCTAAAACGGTTTTGCGTTTTTTGGTTACCGTTAAATGTACTTTAAAATGATGAATGTATTGTACTATAGGCTCAAAACTTCCTTCAGGTAAAAAATGAGCCAAAGCCTGCATAGGATGCTCATTTACGGGCATTGGATGATTGTTTTTTGTTCAGTTTTAATGCAATTTTTAATTCAATTGCCATATAAATTAAATAAATAAACATGGTAACAAAAATGGCCCATTTGCTTTTGGTTTCTTTTGCCATTTTTACATAAATAAGTACCGATACTGCAATTAAAATCATTTTTAAAAATGTACTCATCATAATACTTCTCACCAACACATTTGGATTCTCTTTTTTACTAGCACTCATGTGCAATTGCAGAGAAATCATTGCCAGCAAAAACAAGAGTGCATTGCCAAAAATTACTACACTATGATTTACTTTTATCGAGTCCAAATAATCTGCCCAAACAAAAAAAACTAAGTTTACTATTGTAAACAATGCAAATAAGGGCATTAAGTTTTTGCCAAATTTCGAGGGTGTTAATATCATTTTTTACTAGTGTCTTTTATTGCTTTAATTAATATACCAATTAATAAAATAATTGGCAAAATCCATGTAAACAAAGGCTTGGGAAAATCTTTCTTTTTATCTAACCACATGCCAAGCCAAGTAGTTACTCCTAAACCTATAATTATTTGTGCAGCCAATCCAGCATAATGAATTAGCAAATGATTGTTCTTCTTTTCCATAATTAAAAGGTAGAAATTTCTTTACGCTCAACTTGTATGGGAACTGTATCTCTTTGGGTTGGTGTTGTGCCATTCAATACTTTTTTAACGCTTTCTAAGTATTGGTCTTTCATTTTAATAGATTGTTCCAACGAGTCGGTTCTCATTTTCAACAATTGTAAATCGGCACGACTTTGTCTTGTCCCATAACCTGGTATATAATATTTTAAGGGCGTAAATGCAATTAATGCAATGGTAAATCCAATTACTACAACCATCATAGTACTAACACCAATGTAAACACTCAATCTACTCAATTTAAATGTTACCAATTCTTCATAAGTATCATCGTTCATTACCACCAAACGATACCTATTTCTCAATCTTTTTAGTGTATTTTCTGTATTTATGTTACTCATCTTGTTAAATCAGCATTAAAGGTAGTAGTAAGGGGCAAAACTGCAAGGCAAAGTTGTAAAATACTTGTACTTTTAAACACTTATGTTTGTTATTGGAAGTTATATGAATTGTATGATATTGT
>JAGOUF010000419.1 GCA_018061385.1 Chitinophagaceae bacterium
TTTTTATGCTCTTCAACTACTTCAACCAAAGGATGGCCAACATATTCAACATTCCAATTCCAATTATTTTTATAGTAGTCTTTTTCAAAAGGTAAAATACACAACATTTTATCGATGTGTAATTTCATTTTTTTTACTCTATTGGCTTTCCATGCCCAAACCTGTGGTGATATGTAATATACAATTTTAAATCCCTGTTTTTTTGCCCATTCAGCAATGCGTAAATTAAAACCTGGATAATCTATTAAAACTAAAACATCTGGCTTAAATTTTAAAATATCTTGTTTACAAAATTGTAAGTTTTTAAATATGGTGGGTAAGTTTTTAACCACTTCTATAAAGCCCATAAAAGCCAAGTCTTTATAGTTTTTTCTCAATGTAGCATTTGCAGTTTCCATTAAATTGCCACCCCAACAATAAATATTGGCATTAGCATCTTTTGCATGAATTTGTTTAATTAAATTACTTCCATGTAAATCACCACTTGCTTCTCCTGCAATAATATAATACTTCATTTAAATATTTTATAAACAATAGTGTTGCAAATTACAAGTTGTAAATGATTTTGCCTAAATGTTCATTGTACAAAAAAAGCAAAATCATTGATGATTTTGCTTTCACAATTCCCTTCAAGAATTTTACTATCAATTATACATCTATCGTTTCGCCAATTGCAGGTAAAAATAATTTTTTACCCGTTGCTTCAAAACTTGTAGTTGCATTTTCATGATTTATTTTAATATAACCAAACGTATCGTAATGTATACCAACAACTGTTGTAGTATTTACAAACTCAGCAGCCTTAATGGCATCGTTAACATCCATTGTAAAATTGTCGCCAATAGGTAAAACTGCAAAATTAAGTTCGGCCCACAATGGTATTAATTGCATGTCTAATGTTAATGCTGTATCTCCACTATAATAAAAATTTCCATCAGTTGTGGTAAATACAAATCCTATCGGGTTTCCACCATAAGTTCCATCAGGTAAACTACTGCTATGTTGTGCAACTACACATTTTACAGTACCAAAATCAAAGTTCCATTTTCCTCCTGTATTCATAGGGTGCGTATTGGCAACTCCATTTTTATTTAACCATTCATGCACTTCAAATATTGCCACAACTGTGGCATTGGTTCTTGTTGCAATGCTTATGCAATCTGCAATATGATCAGCATGGCCATGACTCAAGAAAATGTAATCAGCTTCAATCTTATTTACATCAATATCTTTTGCCAATTCATTGTAAGTAATAAATGGATCGAACAGTATTTTTTTGTTATTAATCTCAACTAAAAAACATGAATGCCCATAAAAAGTAAGTTTCATAATCTTATATTATTTTATAAAGAAACAATAATCTGTTTATTTTGTTTCACTTTCATAGAATTAATTTGAAGAAACAATATTTTTTTCATTCAGTCGTCAACAGACTTTAAAGAAATTATACATGCGAAATACTGGAACTATTTGGATTATTGCAGGCATTATGTTTTTGTTAGATTTATATGTTTTTCAGGCAATTAAATCTGTTTCACAATCTTTAAATGAGAGAACAAGGTTGTTGGTTTTTGGAACATATTGGGTAATTAGTGGATTAACGATTGTATTGCTACTTTCTTTTCCTTATATACAATCTTTACAGAGTTCTAAGTTTTTTAGAAATTACATTTTTGCCATTTTAGTGGGTTTATTCATAGCTAAATTAATTGGTGTTGTATTTTTTTTAATAGATGATATAAGAAGAATTATCATGTTTATTGTTAGTAAAATTGCTCCATCTGGTGGTGCACATTTTGCTGATGGTGGAGATTCTATTAGTAGAAGTGTATTTTTAAGTTGGTTGGGTTTAGGTGCAGGAGCAACTTTATTTGGTAGTTTGTTGTATGGTTTTGGTAATAAATACAATTATCAATTAAAGAAGATTCCTTTACAATTTAATAATTTACCTACAGCATTTAAAGGCTTTAAAATCATTCATATAAGTGATATTCATAGTGGCAGTTTGCAAGATAAAAAAGCTGTCCAAAAAGGCATTGATTTAATTAATAAACAAGAGCCAGATTTAATTCTTTTTACTGGCGATTTGGTAAATGATCGGCATGATGAAATGCTTGAATTTATAGATGTTTTTAATCAATTAACATCCAAACATGGCGTTTACAGTGTTTTGGGCAATCACGATTATGGCGATTATGTTGCTTGGCCAAGTGTACAAGCGAAAGCTGAAAATTTGGAAAAATTAAAACAAGTTCATGCAAAATTGGGTTGGAAATTGTTAATGAATGAACATGTGGCAATTGAAAAAAACAATGCTGCTTTTGCATTATTGGGCATTGAAAATTGGGGAGCAAAAGGCCGATTTCCTAAATATGGCAAAATGAAAGAAGCATATTCTGGAACTGAAAAATATACATTCAAAATTTTAATGAGCCATGACCCAAGCCATTGGGATGCAGAAGTGAGAACAACTTATAAAGATATTGATTTAATGTTGGCAGGGCATACACATGGAATGCAGTTTGGGATAGAAAACCCTTATTTTAAGTGGAGCCCTGTACAATGGATGTATAAACAATGGGCTGGTTTATACGAACAGAGCAATCAAAAACTATATGTAAATCGGGGTTTTGGGTTTATAGGTTATCCTGGAAGAGTAGGTATTTTACCTGAAATTACTTTGCTAGAGTTGGTATAAAAGGGTATTTTATCTTTTGCTAATTTTATTCATAGAAATACTTTTTTGTAAACTACACTTGAATCTTGTTATATCATTGGCTCTAAGTTGAACATGCTTAGTTGTTCTTCCTTTCATGCGTTTACGCCACATTTTAAAACTGCTGGTTTTACTATGAGTTCTCATTATTTCAATTACCTGTTTTTCAGATATGCCAAACTGAAACTGTATGGCTTCAAAAGGAGTTCTATCTTCCCAGGCCATTTCAATAATTCTATCAAGCTCAATTTTATTAAACATGAACTTTTAACAAGTTGTTTCTTAAAATGTTCTAAAATTTTTAGATACTGTTTGTGGATGTTGCCCTATCAGTTATTTTTGTTGTAAATAAATAATATGAAGA
>JAGOUF010000420.1 GCA_018061385.1 Chitinophagaceae bacterium
ATAGATTGCCCGTGTATAAAGGATTTGGTATTGCTGGCTTTGGTAGCATTGGAAATGTAGGAAATAATTTAGCCGATTTTCACTTAAACGATATAAAATATAGTTATGGTGCAGGAATTAGGGTTGCTTTAAACAAGAAAGAAAAACTAAATTTAAGAATAGATTATGGCTTTGGAAAAGGTGGTAACAATGGTTTATACTTTCAAATTGGAGAAGCTTTTTAATGGCTTTTCTATTACTTTTTTAGCTATCAAAAAAATGGCATAAGTAAAAATTGGTGCAGCTACCACATCTATTGTATAATGCACATGTTGTATTAAAACCAATGCACCAATTGCTATTGAAGAGAACAATGTAACCAGCTTATCTCCTTTTTTTTGTAAACACAGAAACATTAAAAATTGAGAGGCCGTGTGGCCAGAATAAAATAAATCTTTGGTAATAAATGTACTGCCATAAAACTGATTGCTAATAGGATCTATCAATTCTATTAAATGTGCTGGAGGATTTAATGGAAATACAAGTATGGTAAATATTCTGGAGAAACTTAATAACACAAAGCCCCATAAAAATAATAAAAATATAGAAGGATTTTGTACACAACGAACTATGGTTAACAATGCCATGCTCCAAATAATTGTAAATATGTAAACAGATACATTTTTTGGAGTTAAGTAATTTAAGATTGGATCGTGTAAAGTAGCTCCATTAATGGTTTCTATATAAATGAAAAAAAATGGTAAAATACTTAATACAATTACCAATAATACAAGCCCAATTAGTAAATATTTTTTAAAAATAGGTTGTTGCCAAGCACTCTTCCAACTCATTTGTATTGCTAAACTCATGCTGCAATAATATTGTTTTTTAAGTTGCCGAAAATACAAAACCTCTACCAAATGGTAGAGGTTTTGTGTGTATAGTTTCTGCAATAACTAATCTTTTTAAAAATGCCATCTTACAAATGCTTCCATTGCTGCATATTTGGTTAATCCAAGTTCTGCATATAAATTGGCAGTACTGGCATTTCGTTCTTCTGCTCGTTGCCAAAACTCTCTAGCATCGCTTCCTTGAAAAGGCACCATATCTTTTTGAGATTGATGAATAAAAATGCCAAAACGTTTTTTCATAGCTTGATCTGGACTCATAGGAATGGCCATTTCAATTTCTGCAATATCCCACTCTTGCCAAGCACCTTTATACATCCAAACGTAACAATCATTTATCCAACTTTCGCCAGATGCTTTGATTCTTTTAATACTTTCAAAAACAATATCTAAACAAACTTTATGTGTACCATGTGGATCGGCTAAATCGCCAGCACAAAATATTTGGTTGGGTTTTAGCTGTTGCAACAATTCAACTGTTAGTTCTATATCGGCCTCGCCCAAAGGTCTTTTTTCAATTGTTCCAGTTTCGTAAAAAGGTAGATTTTGAAAATGAGCTTTATCGTCTGTTAAGCCAACATAACGACAAGTTGCTTTTGCTTCACAACGTCTTATTAATCCTTTGATGGCTCTAATTTCTGCACTATCAATATCGTTTGTTTTTTTAGTTGCTAAATACTTTCTTGCATTGTGTAGTATTTGCTGACTGGTTTGATTGTCTATTCCAAACATATCTTCAAAGCCAACTGCAAAATCTAAAAATCTTGTAACAAATTCGTCTGTTACAGCAATATTTCCACTGGTTTGGTAAGCAACATGCACTTCGTGGCCTTGATCGTGTAAACGCATAAATGTGCCTCCCATGCTAATAATATCATCATCTGGGTGTGGAGAAAAAATTATACATTTTTTTGGGTGTGGTGCACTTCGTTCAGGATGTGCAGGAATAACAGCATTGGGTTTACCACCTGGCCAACCTGTAATGCTATCTCTAAGCATATAATATACTTGCAAGTTTATTTCGTAAGCATCTCCCCTTTCTACCAATAAATCGCTTAACCCGTTTTCATTATAATCGTGTGTTGTTAAACTTAAAATTGGTTTTTTTAATTTTAAAGATGTGTTTACAACTGCACGTTTAATCATTTTATCAGTCCAATCACACTCACCAGTTAACCAAGGACTTTTCATTCTTGTTAATTCATTGGCAGCAGTTTTATCTATTACAAAAGTACAATCGTTGTGTTGCTGTAAAATACTTGCAGGTGTATGTTCTGTTACATTTCCTTCAACACTTTTAGCAACAATTGCACCTTTCATTCCCCAAGCCATTAAAAGAATTTTTTTGGCTTTCATAATGGTACTAATGCCCATTGTAATTGCCATACGTGGAACTTGAGAAATATTTTGAAACTCAAAACTATTGGCAATTCTTGTGCTATTGTCTAAAGAGGTGATTCTAGTTTTTGAAAAAATACTACTTCCTGGCTCGTTAAAACCAATATGACCATTGTTACCAATTCCTAAAATTTGCAAATCAACGCCACCCAATGCTTCAATTAATTGTTCATATTTTAAACAATGTTTTTTTACATCTTCCTTTAACAATTCACCATTGGGAATATGAATATTGTCTTTTTCAATATCAATATGATTGAACAAATGCCTGTGCATAAAACTCCAATAGCTTTGAAAAGCTTCACGTTCTAAAGGATAGTACTCATCTAAATTGAAAGTGATTACATTTTTAAAACTCAAGCCCTCCTCTTTGTGCATTCTTACCAACTCAGCATACATACTAATTGGTGTTGAACCTGTAGCCATTCCTAAAATACAATCTTCACCTTTTGATTGTTTTTCTCTAATGAGTTTAGAAATTTCTTGGGCTACATATTGTGAACCATCTTTTGATGTTTCAAATATTTTAACTGGAATTTTCTCAAAACTGTCAGTAAGATCAATGTCTAGTTTTTGTTGCATGTTGCGGATTTTTGCAATACAAATATACTTTTTTGCAACAACATGCATAATTAGTTTTTAAAAAAATTTAAAAACACTTATAAAAAAAGAAACCCTCATAGACATGAGGGTCGTTTTTCCTATAAACACATGAGAGAAAAAACACTTGTTACGGTGTTAGTATTTTTAAAGTATAATTACTTATTGGTTGATTGAATTATAAATCGAAA
>JAGOUF010000028.1 GCA_018061385.1 Chitinophagaceae bacterium
GTTTTTTTGAGTGCAACACTTATTGTATATATGTTTTAAGAAAAAACATTGCTTAAAAATATACCTATTTTTTATTGACGGAACTCCGCATTTTTTGCTATTTAATGCCATTATTTTATAAAAATGAGCATTTTTTGCACCCTTTTAAGTACGTGTAAAAAGCCGAGACGAACCTTAAAAAAACAAAATTTCTTTCTACACATTATGTGTGTATAAAACAACAATACCTACTAATAACTTTTGTATATTGTGTACAAACCATGTTTTTGATGTGAATGAAGCCTTAAATGCTGTGAATTAAACTGTGAATTGATGTGAAAGAAAATTCAGCAAAAAAAATTTTTACATAAACTTATTCTGCTTCATATTCGCCCTCCTTTGTAGTTGATGCGTTTTTTTAAAGATTTAATTCATTTCAATAAAAAAGGAACTTGTTACGTTTTACTAACCCCATAACAGATTCATAACTAATGGAAATTATTTCAAATATTAATCGAGACAAAAAAAGAAGAAAAAACCCAAGTGTAGATTTAAGCACTATGGTTTATGGCAAAGTTCCACCACAAGCAAGAGAATTAGAGGAAGCTGTTTTGGGTGCCATTATGTTAGAAAAAGGAGCTTTCGATTCGGCAACTGATGCCAATTTAAAAGCAGAATGTTTTTATGTCGAAGCTCACCAAATTATTTTTAAAGCTATGCAAGACATGCAGCAGCGAAGTATACCCATTGATATACTAACTGTTGTAGAAGAACTAAAAAGGAAAGAGCAATTAGATGTAGTTGGTGGACCTTATTATGTTACCAAATTAACCAATGCTGTTGTTAGTACTGCCAATATTGATGCACATGCAAGAATTATTTTACAAAAATTTATTCAACGTGAGTTGATAAGAATTAGTGGTGAAATTATTGGCGATGCTTATGAAGATAGTACAGATGTTTTTGATTTGCTAGATGATAGCGAAACCAAAATGTTCAATATTACCAACAACTATTTAAAAAAGAATTTTGAAGATATTGGTTCTGTTTTAGCAAATACGATTAATAAAATTGATGCTTTAAGAACCAAAACAGATGAAATTAGTGGCGTGCCAAGTGGCTTTAGTAATTTAGATAGAATTACGTATGGATGGCAACCTACCGATTTAATTATTTTGGCAGCAAGACCTGCTGTGGGTAAAACTGCTTTTGCATTAAACTTGGCTCGTAATGCAGCTTTACACCCTACAAAGCCTATTGGAGTTGGTTTTTTTAGTTTAGAGATGAGTGCAAGCCAATTGGTAACTCGTATTTTAAGTGCAGAGAGTGAAATATTGTTAGAAAAAATTAGTCGTGGTAAATTGGAAGATCATGAGTATGCACAATTACATGCAAAAGGTATAAAGCGTTTAGAAACTGCACCATTGTATATTGACGATACTGCTGCATTAAACATTTTTGAGTTTAGAGCAAAAGCTAGACGATTGGTAAATAAACATCATGTTGGACTGATTATTATTGACTATTTACAATTGATGAGTGGCTCTAACGATAAAGGTGGAAATCGTGAACAAGAAATTTCTTCTATCTCTCGTAACTTAAAAGCATTGGCAAAAGAATTAAGTGTTCCTATTATTGCCTTGTCTCAGTTAAGTCGTGCTGTTGAAACACGTAAAGAAAGTAAAATGCCACAGTTGAGTGACTTACGTGAATCTGGTGCAATTGAACAAGATGCTGATATGGTAATGTTTATTTATCGCCCAGAATATTATGGAACAAATACCAATGCAGATGGAGAAGATACAAGAGGATTAACTGAAATAAAAATTGCCAAGCATCGTAATGGATCTTTAGATACAATTCAATTAAGAGCCAACTTATCTATACAAAAGTTTGAAGTTTGGGATGGAGATGCTGGCGGTGGTGGTTTTTCTACTCCAAATAGCAATTGGAAACCTGTTGGTCCATCGCCAATTGGTGGTGCTCCTGCAGCAGATGGAGGTAAGTTTTTTGTACAAGGAAGCAAAATGAATACTGGCAATTTTGATGAAGGTTTTGAAGAACAACCTTTTTAAGAAATACAATTGGTGAATTTGTGTAGAATAGTTCGAAACGAGGACGTTTCGAGGAGCTTGATAAAGAAAAAAAAGTGGGTTGATTTTTTTAAAAATCAACCCACTTTTTTTATAAGTATTCATTGCTTTATTTGATTACCATTTTTTTAGTAAGGATCATTTTATGATTGAATACTTGAAGAACATAAGTGCCTTTTGACACTTCTTTTAGGTTGATAGGTTGTACACTACTTCCTCCTAAATGATGAATAACTTTTGTAAATTCTTCTTTGCCAACAATATTTATGATGCGTATTGTGTATTCTCCTTGCTCAATATCGCTTAACTGCAATTGAACTACACCATTTTTTATAGGGTTCGGATAAACACTTATTGAAGCAACTTTAGTACTACCAAATTTTAATTTTATAATTTGGCTGTAATTAATCAACCTATTGTTATCAATAGCTTTAATGCGATAGTAATTGTTGCCCATAACAACATGTGTGGCTAGGCAACTATAATAATTGATGTTTGCATTTTTAGCAACTATACTAGCCCCTTTTTTAAAGTTAATTCCATTGCTGCTTTCCTCTACTTCATAACTATGTACTTGAGTTTCGTTGGTTGTAGAAAAATTTATTATAACATCATTCGCTTTTTGAATTGCAGTTATACCAATAAATTTTGTTGGTAAAAAACTGTTAGATACAAATACCCAAGCAGCTCCTTGATTTGAATTATCTTGAATTCCGCCCATTATTGCAGTACTTCCATCGGCACTTAATGATAGAGAATAACCTTGATAAGCAGCACCTGTATTATCTGTACCCACTATTTTACTACCTAGTTGAGTCCATGTATTTCCTGTTCTTGTATACAACCAAGCTGCCCCTTGAAAAGAGTTGTCACGATTACCGCCCACCATTGCAGTATTTCCATCTGCACTCAATGCTACAGAGTAACCTTGTCGAGTAATACCCATATTGCCTGTGCCTACTAATTTACTACCTTGTTGAGTCCAAGTATTTCCTGTTCTTGTATAGACCCAAGCTGCTCCTATTTGAGAATTATCATATATGCCGCCAACAATAACAGTATTTCCATCTGCACTAATTGAAACTGATTGACCTTGAACAGCAGCATCTACATTGTCTGAAGCTACTAGTTTATTTCCTTGTTGAGTCCAAGTATTGCCACTTCTAGTAAATATCCAAGCAGCACCTTGTTGCGAATTATCTGTATTTCCTCCCACAATAAAAGTGTTTCCATCAGCACTCAACGAAACAGACCAGCCTAGTTGAGCAGCTCCCACATTGCCCGAAACCACTAATTTATTTCCTTGCTGGCTCCAAGTATTTCCTGTTCTTGTATATACCCAAACTGCTCCTTGTTGTCCATTATCATCATTGCCTCCCCAAATAGCAGTATTTCCATCGGCACTAATTGATACAGATTGACCTTGTTTGGCATTTCCAATAGCATCTGTACCCACCAATTTATTTCCTTGTTGGCTCCAAGTGTTGCCAGTTCTTGTAAATATCCAAACTGCTCCTTTATTGGTGTTATCTAAAATTCCACCCATCATAGCAGTATTTCCATCTGCACTAATTGATACTGAAGTTCCTTGTCGAGCAGCACCTATATTGCCAGTTCCTATCAATTTATTTCCTTGTTGAGTCCAAGTATTGCCAATTCTAGTATATATCCAAGCAGCCCCTTGTTGAGAGTTGTCAAAACTTCCTCCTACAATAGCAGTGTTACCATCGGCACTCACAGATACAGCATTACCTTGTTGAGCATTTCCTATATTATCTGTTCCTACCAATTTATTTCCTTGTTGAAAAAGTGGATACTGTGTTTGAGTTATAGTAAAATTGCTAGCACTATTTACTATACCATTACCTGTATTAATAGAAACTAAACCTGTTGTTGTACCTGGCATTACTAGGGCTACTAAACTGCTGCTTGTATTGCTTACAACAATTGCCGAAACTCCACCAATTGTAAAACTTGTAGGATTGTTTAAATTAGCACCAGTTACTGTAACTAAAGTACCTACAGCACCATTGGCAGGTGTGAAATTGCTAATGGTTTGTGCTTGTAAATTTAAGGCAGCTATAAAAAGAGCAAATAGTAGTATAAGTTTTTTCATGTTGTTTATTTTTTGTCTAAGTGCTAGGAAACAGAATTAAAGTAGGATGTATTTTGTAAAATCAATATGTATAATTACATCATAAAAATAGGGATCCAAATTTAAAATTATTTTTTAAAAGGGTGGTATTCAAAATAAAAGGGGTTCTCATTTCAAATGAAAACCCTTTTTATGGTAATTTATTTGATAATTACCCTTCAAAATTTTCAGGCCTCATTTGAGGGAATAACAACACATCTTGAATACTTGCTTGATTGGTCATCATCATTACCAAACGATCTATACCAATGCCAATGCCACTTGTAGGAGGCATGCCATATTCTAAGGCACGTAAAAAATCATAATCAATAAACATAGCTTCATCATCGCCACGTTCCATTAATTTAACTTGTTCTTCAAAACGTTCACGTTGATCAATTGGGTCGTTCAATTCGCTGTAAGCATTGGCAATTTCTTTACCATTAACCATCAATTCAAAACGTTCTACCAATCCTGGTTTACTACGATGCTTTTTTGTTAAAGGACTCATCTCAACTGGATAGTCAATTATAAAAGTTGGTTGCGTATAAGTATGTTCACTAGTTGCACCAAAAATTTCATCAATTAATTTGCCTTTACCAATGGTTGGTGGCACATCTATTTTTAATTGTTTGCATACATCACGTAAGCCTGCTTCATCAAAACTACTTACATCAATTCCTGTATTTTCTTTAATTGAATCGTATATAGAAATTCGTTTAAATGGAGCTTTAAAATTGATGATTTTATCGCCCAATTGTACATCGGTTGTGCCATGTAAAGCCAATGCAACCTTTTCAATGAGTTGCTCGGTAATATCCATCATCCAATAATAATCTTTGTAAGCTGTATACCATTCTAATATGGTAAATTCAGGATTATGGGTTCTATCCATTCCCTCATTTCTAAAGTTTCTGCTAAACTCATATACCCAATCAAACCCACCAACAATTAGTCTTTTTAAATACAATTCGTTGGCAATACGCAAGTAAAAAGGAACATCTAATGCATTGTGGTGTGTAGCAAAAGGACGAGCTGCTGCTCCACCAGGAATTGCTTGCAACACAGGTGTATCAACTTCTATAGCTCCTTGCTCATTTAAAAAATCACGAATGGTATTGATCAGTTTTGTACGTTTAATGAACGTCTCCTTTACGTCAGGGTTGATAATTAAATCTACATAACGCTGTCTATATCTAAACTCAGGATCTGTTACTTCATCAAACACATTTCCTTCATCATCACGTTTTACAACGGGCAAAGGTTTTAAACTTTTAGTAAGTAAAGTAAGGGTTTGTGTATGTACTGAAGTTTCACCAGTTTTTGTTATAAACACATAACCAGTTGCACCAATAATATCACCAAGATCTAAATGTTTTACAACAACATCCCAAAGCGTTTTATCATCTGTTGGACAAATTTCATCTCTCTTTACATACAATTGTACAATGCCTTTGCTATCTTGAATTTTAATGAAAAAAACTTTGCCTTTATCGTTGATGCTCATAATACGACCTGCAACACAAACGCTAGAAAATTCTTCTTTTTTCTCTTCAGTAAAATTGTTTTTTATATCAGTTGAAAATGAATTAACTGGGTACAATGGTGCAGGATAAGCTTCAATACCTGCTTGTAATAGTTGGCTTAATTTTTCTCTACGTACAATTTCTTGTTCACTTAAATGCTGGCTCATAATTTATTTTTAAAGAATTGCAAAAGTAAGGACTGAGATTTTTATGTAATTACTTTATTGAGAAAGAAATGTTAGAGTGAAGTTAGGATAATAAAAAACCCACATTTAAGTGGGTTTTTTATTATATTATTTTACTGTTTTCCAAACTGCATCGTTTATTTTAATAGGATATTTTTTCTTTAAAGTATCTATCCATTGTTGTTCTAATACTTGTTGATAATCGTTGGTTACTAAACCTTTTGCATCTTCAAAATTTCTGGTAGCAATACTATTGTGCAATGCTGTTACATATAAAAAGGTGTAAGAACCATCGTTGATATTTTTTTCTGGTTTGCTTATAAAACCAACTTTATTTTCTACAGGCTGATTAATGGGCAATTGATTGTTTTCGAAACGGCTACTATCGTGTATAACATTGTTGCTAAAGTTGGCAATCCATAAACGCCAACTGCTAAAGTTGTTTTTTAAACTATCTATTACATCATTGGCTGTTGCTTCGTTGGTGGTTGTAAAAACCAGTGCACTAATGCCGGGAGCCCAAGTATATTTTGATGTATGAGCAGCGTAATATTTTTGTAATCCTGTAGTGTCTTCTCCTGCTTTAGCCCAAACATTTTTATCCATTGCACCAAACAATAAGTTGGCTTCGTCAAACTCTTTACTTTGTTCTTTAAGGCTAACATTATAATCTTCTAAATGCTCTCTATAATATTCGGCACAAACAATTTGTTCGTATTCTTTTAATAAATCTGTTGCAGTTCTCGATGCCAACGGGCTACCACTTTGTTTAATGGCTTTTACAAATTTTGCCCAATCGGCAGCAGTTATTGTTTGCTTGGTGAAAGAAAATAAAACGGTAGATGGAGTAACTTTTTTAAAGTTGGTAAATGAAGCATCTTTTGCAGCACTATCTGTAAAACGTACAAATTCTTTTTCATCGAAAATGCCCGGTTTGTAGTTGCAAATTTTCATCCATTTTTTGGTTAATCCTTTTTTGGCAATACTCAATCTATCGGCACGTTCTACTTGTTGTTTTACCAACGCAGCAGTAACAGCATCGTTAAAATCTTTACCTACAGGTGTAACTTCAATTAACTTTAAAATATGCCACCCAAACTGTGTTAAAAATGGTTTTCCAATTGCTCCAATTTCTGGTAATGCAAAGGCTTGATCTTCAAACAAAGGATCAAGTTGCCCAACTGCAATTTCATTCATAATACCATTGTTGCTCAATGTGGTTCTATCTGTACTAAATTCAGGAACCAACTTTTCAAAAGCTATACCACGTAAACAACGATTGTACACTGTATCGGCAGTGGCTTTAAACTTTAGTTTTGCATCTTCTGTAGCATCTTTTGGTACAGTAATTAATATTTGTGCAACTTTTCTTTTACCAACAGCTGCACGTTCGTTTAAGTTCTTAAAAATATGATACCCAAAAGAACTTTTATAAACGGCTGAAACTTCTCCTTTCCTTAATCTATAAATTTCATTTTCAAATTCGTAAGGCAATGTAAATGCAGTGATGTAGCCTAAATTTCCTTTAGCTTGTTGTGTAGCTTCATCATTGGAATAGGTTGCAGCAACTTCGCTAAAATCTTTGCCTTCTTTAATTAAATTATATGCTTTTTGAATTTGATTAAAAGCAACAATATTGTCTACCCCAGGTTTTAATTCAACAAAAACTTGAGCCACATGAATGTCTTTTTGGCTTCTATCAAAAGCTTCTTTTACCAACTCGTTTATATTGGCTTCGTTGTTGATAATATTTTCAGCAATTTGTTTTTTAAAATTGGCACTCTCGTACTTAAATGTGGGTTGCTCATTTAACTTATCATCGTAAGCAGATTGAACTTTCAGCTTATAGTTGATGTACAATTGTAGGTACTCGGCCAACGCTTTTTTTCTATCCGTTTCATCAACCGAAGGGTTTTTATTATATGCCTTTAAAAATTCGGTTTTTGTAACCTGCTTTTTGCCATAAGTAAACAAAGGTTGTGCAGTTGCAATTAAAGTAAAAGGCAATAGGGCCAATACAAATACTATTTTTTTAAACATAGTTTATTTGTTGTTTTTATTTTTAAGTTTTGCAGAAATCACATCGTCAAATTGTTCTAAACTAAGCTGTTTGGCAATGATACGTTTTTTATCGTCTAACAAATAAATGGTTGGTGTAACTCTTGCATCATACAACTGTCTAAACCCCGCTTGATTGTTTTTAATTTCAAGATCTCTTGCTGCTTTGGTTTGATAAACATGCGTCCAATCGAACAACTCTTTTTCATTAATAAATTTTTTCCAATCAGGTACATTGTCGTCATATACATATACAGAATATACTTTTAAACCCAATGCTTTCCACTTGGACTTGTACATGCTATCAATTCTTGGAATTTGTTCTTTACAATGTCCACAATGAGGGTCCCAAAAAGCCACCAAAGTAAATGCTGCGTTGATGTTATACATGGGCTGCACTTTGCCTAAAGTATCTGTTAAGTTGAGTACTGGTGCAGGTTCTCCAATTTGATTGGCCATTAAACTGTAAGCTCTATCAAAAATCATTTTTCTAGAAGCGGCATTTAAAAAAACCGTATCGCCCTTGCTATAAAAATCGTTGAAGAGGTATAAAAAAACTTTATCCTGACCCATATACTCTGGGTTTACATATTTGTTGGTAAACTTAGTAAGCAAGTAAGGAAAAATTTCTTTGCCAGATCTTGCAGAGAGTAGCATGTATTTTACTTCTTGATTAATAGAATCGGCTTCTGGACTAACTTGATATTTAAAATAGTCATCCATTTTTGGTTCAAAGAAAGGTGTACGCAAAAGTCTGTCATCAAAAAAGTTTACATCATCCCAATAATGATCTTTTACATAACGATATGGGTACAAAGAATCTGGCTTACCATTCACCATTGGTATTGGTGGAAACTCTGGTCTCTTCATTACAGTAAATAACATAGAAAGCAATGAATTGGGATTTTTAGCAACAATATCTTCTCTGTAGGCTTGTAATTCTTTATTGCCTTTAATTATTTCATCTCTTATTTGTAGGCTATCTTCTCTTGTTTTTGCAGTTGCCAATTGATTGTTTAAATCGTATAAATGTTTGCCTTTAACTGAAGTTACTTTTGAGTATTCTTTAAACAAATCATTGTCGGCCGAACCAATAATTTGAAACTGTTCTTTTTTAGCACTATCAGCTACAATACTAAAATGTTGTTCTGCATCCATCAACAATTCAAATTGAATGGTGTATTGCGGAGAAACTACAAAATAAATACCCCCTGTAAGTTTGGTGTTGCCTTTAAAAACGCCTTTGCTATTGCCATCTAAATAAGCACTATCTGTTATTGTTCTTCCTGTACCATAATAGCTACCCAAATAAATCCAACAATTTTTAAAAGGCGTTAGAGTAATGTTGATATGTCTTCCTGTTTTATCTACACTTGTTGCCAACGGTTTTTTTACAACAGCATTGGTGTTTGTTTTTTTTGTTGGAGCTTTTTTTATGGTTTGTGCATTGGCTAAAAAGCTACTGCAACAAATTAAACAAACAAGTAAATATTTATTCATTGTGTAAGAGTTCAATGTTTTTAAGAGCGTAAATTTAAGTAAATGCAACATGAGGGTTGTTAATCATTTGTAAAAAGCCTCGTTTTTAAATGATGTATAAATAATTGAAAAAAATAAGCAAAAATTTGACCAGAAAAAAACCGCCATATTTTGTATGACGGTTTTTGTAATATTTCTTTTAAACTACACCTGTAAATTGTTTTAAAAACCGTACATCATTTTGGCTGTATAAACGTAAATCGTTTACTTGATATTTTAATTGACAAATTCTTTCAACACCCATACCAAATGCAAAACCTGTGTATTTATTGCTATCAATTCCAAAGTTTTCTAACACTTTAGGATGCACCATTCCACTACCTAAAATTTCTACCCAACCGGTATGTTTACAAACATTGCAACCTTTGCTATCGCAAATTAAACAACTAATGTCCATTTCGGCACTTGGTTCTGTAAACGGAAAGTAAGATGGACGAAAACGAACTTTTACATCTTTACCAAACATTTCTTGCACAAAGAAATACAAGGTTTGCTTTAAATCGGCAAAGCTTACATTTTCATCAATGTATAAACCTTCTACTTGGTGAAAAAAGCAATGGGCTCTTGCACTAATGGTTTCATTTCTATACACACGTCCTGGGCAAATTACACGAATGGGCGGTTTTTGGTTTTCCATAACCCTAGCTTGCACACTACTAGTATGTGTACGCAACAACCAAGAAGGGTTTTGATTGATGTAAAAAGTATCTTGCATGTCTCTTGCTGGATGATCTTCAGGCAAGTTCATTGCACCAAAGTTGTGCCAATCGTCTTCAATTTCTGGTCCTTCGGCAATGGCAAAACCCAAACGTTGAAATATGGAAACAATTTTATTGCGTACCAAACTTAAAGGATGACGTGAACCAACTGGTACAGGATTTCCTGGTAAACTCCAATCTATTTTAGATGAAGTTTGTTCAATATTTTCAGTCGCAGCTTTTAAGGTTTCAAACTTTTCTTCAACAAATAATTTAAACTCGTTTAATAACTGACCAGCATCTTTTTTTTGTTCTACAGGTACATCTTTCATTAAGCCCATAATGCTTTTAACTAAGCCTTTTGTACCCAAATATTTTATACGAAAAGCTTCTATCGTTTCGGGTGTATTGGCTTCAAAAGCAGTAATTTCTTGCTTATAATTATTTACCTGTTGTAACAATTGTTCCATGCAGCGAAGATAAGGTTTGTGAGAATAATGTTGAAAGCCGTAGCTAACGTAATTTTTAACAAGAATTAAAGGAAAGAGATAAACTTTTTATAGCTTGGTGAATAAACCAACGTGTGGAGTAAACTTTTTCATTTCCCTTCCTTTGGATGGGCTAGGGGTGGTTTTTTGCTCTCAACAACCACACAGTGAACGCCAATTTATATAAACATTTAATTCATTAACGCTTGTGCCAACAAGGTTTTAGCCAAATCTTTTAAATGGGTAGGAACATACAATTCAATTTCGCCAAAGGCTAGATAACTGCTATCTTGTTTATTCAATATTTGTGCAGGAATATTGTTTTCTTCTAACATGCCTTGTAAAATACTGGCCTCAACAATACTTTTTGTACGATGTAATAAAAACCATTGTTGCATTAGGCAAAAGGGTTGTTTTCGTTTTTCAATTTTAAATCTCCATCTGTAATTTTCAAAGCACCAATTTGTTCACTTTCTTTTTTAAAGCTTACAAATACTGTAACTACTATTCCAAGTGCAATAATGCCATACCACCAAGGGAAGTTTTCTTTTAAAGCAGCTTCTGGGTTTTTACCATTTCTACTTAACACAAACAACGCTGTAACTGCAATGCCATTGTTAATAAAATGGAGTAAAATACTCAACCAAATATTTCTGCTATAATAAAAAATTAAGCCCAATACAATGCCCAAGCCAGCCCTTGCCAAAAA
>JAGOUF010000421.1 GCA_018061385.1 Chitinophagaceae bacterium
GTACTTATAACAAGGCCAATAAAGCTTATATGGCTTTTGAGCAAGAACACGAACGTGAACCAAGTACTGAAGAATTGAGTGAAATTTTGGAAATGAGTGAAACTGAAATCAACAACATTTTCCAAAGCAACACTCGTCACACTAGTTTAGATGCTCCTGTACATGAGGCAGAAGATGTAGCAATGGGTGATTTGTTGGAAGGAAGTGATGATACAGACGATGATGTAATGAAAGATTCATTACGTGAAGAAATTAGAAGAGTTTTAAAATCATTAAGCCCAAGAGAAGCAGAAATTGTAAATGCTTATTTTGGTTTAGATGGCGAAAATGGAGTAACTATTGAACAAATAGGTATGAAGTACGACTTAACAAAAGAACGTATTCGTCAAATTAAAGAACGTGCTATTAAACGCTTACAAAAAGCAAGATATAGCAATGCTTTAAAAGCTTATTTGGGTTAATTAATTCATTTCAAAAAAGTTTATATAACAAAAGGCTTCATTTATTTGAAGCCTTTTGTTTTTTTATTTATTAGTGATCTAATAATTCAATTTCTAGATATTTTTCTATTCACAAATTTCAATGAATATATCTGCAGATAAATTGATTTGTTTTTTTTGTTTTTCTGCTTTATTAATTTGTTTTATTAATTTTTCTAAGCTTTTTTTAAGTTGTGGAATTCGTTTTATAGCTACCTTATCTTCTTTTCCAAAGCGTTCTTTACTGCTAAAGTTTTTCATTTGATGAAACTGTATTTTTCCATTATAAACATTTAACAGTATTTCTTTTGCATCGCTTGGAGAAAATACACCAGTAATTAACTTATAGTCTTTCAAATTCTTCATTGTTTTTTATATAATTGTTAGCGAAGTTTTTATAAGTGTAAACACTAAATATTAAAGCGAAGGATGAATAAACTTTTCCAATTGTATCATCCTTAAATACAATTGCTAACAGAAGAAAAGTTATTGTAGCTATAATTAATAGCATTTTACCTATCTCATTTATTGGCATGATTAATTTAGATTTATAACTGATTGTATGTTTAATTTGTTGCTATTATTAGCTACATATTTTCTAATGTCTTCTAAATCTTTTTGAAGACGTTTAATTTTGCTTTCTCTTTGTTTTATGTCTTCTTCATTGGCACTGTTGTTTATTTTACTCTCCTGATATTTAATCTTTATATTAATTAGTTGAGAAATTAAGTCTAGTCCTTCTGCAGTATTAAATTCGCCTTCTAAAAGTTGTATAGTCATAACGTATAATTTTAATGTGATTGTTTAATTGAAAATTATTGTCCTTGTCCTAAAGAGTATCCTGCCTTACCATTAAAAGTGTACAAGTTTTCTGTTTTAATAACATCAATATTATTTGTAATAGCATTGTTCAATATTTCAATAATATTTTCTTTTGTTATTTCATTTCCGTTATTTTCTTTAAACCTACAACGCCAATGGTCTGTACAAAATGTTTCCTTAAAACCATCGGGCCAAACTTTAATTCCTCTATTGGTTATCATTGAAAGCGATATATTTTGTAACTGAACCTTTTGAATTGTAGTTGCTAATTCATTTGGGTTTAATCCTTGCCAATGCACAAAAACATCTACTCCAACCAAATCTTTTTTACTAGCTGTTTTTCTTTTATATTTTGGTAGTGTTAACGCAGCAGAGTTTGCATAAGAAACTGGTTTTAAAATGCTCGGCAGTTTGCCTAAGTTTTCAATAACTGCTTTTGCAAATTCTTTTGTACCAACTTTTTGTTTGCTTGTACCTTCTTTATAAATATCGTAAGTATGTGTCCCTTCTTCTAATGTTCTTAACCATGCATTGTGCACTTTTTCTGCTACTTCTGTTTGACCAATGTGGTTTAACATCATGATTGCACCATTTAATAAGCCAGATGGATTTGCTACATTTTGACCAGCTCTTCTTGGTGCAGAACCATGAATTGCTTCAAACATTGCACATTCTTCACCAATATTAGCAGAACCTGCTAAACCAACAGAACCTGTTATTTGTGCAGCAATATCAGAAAGTACATCGCCATATAAATTGGGCATTACAATTACATCAAAAGCTTCTGGTGTATCAGCCAATTTAGCAGCACCTATGTCAATAATCCAATGCTCGTTTTCGATTTCTGGATATTCTTTTGCTATTTCATCAAACACTTCATGAAATAAACCATCTGTTTGTTTCATGATATTATCTTTTGTAAAACAAGTTACTTTTTTTCTATTTTGTTGCTTGGCATATTCAAATGCATAGCGTACAATTTTCTCACAACCCGGTCGGCTTATAAGTTTTAAACATTGTACAACTTCATCGGTTTGTTGGTGTTCAATGCCTGCGTACAAATCCTCTTCATTTTCTCTAACAATTACAACATCCATAACTGGGTGTTTTGTACTTACAAATGGATGTAAACTCATGCATGGTCGTACATTTGAATATAAGCCTAAGAATTTTCTGGTAGTTACATTTAAACTTTTGTATCCACCACCTTGTGGAGTTGTAATTGGAGCTTTTAAAAATATTTTGTTGTTACGAATTGTATCCCAAGATGCATCACTAATGCCAGAAGTGTTGCCAGCTAGATATACTTTTTCGCCAACTTCAATTTCATCAACTTCAATTTTAGCACCTGCCGCCATAATAATTTCTAATGTAGCGTCCATTATTTCTGGACCAATTCCATCGCCTTTTGCAACTGTAATTTTAATCATTGTTTAAATATTTTGTTTTGCAAAAATGAATATTTAAATGATATACAAACATTTATATTTGTAATGTTATCTATAAAAAAAAATTATGAATTATACTTTAAATCAATTGCAAGTATTTTTAAAAGTTGTTCAAACACAAAGCGTCACAAAGGCTTCGGAAGAGTTGTATTTAACTCAACCTGCAGTTTCTATTCAATTAAAAAATTTTCAAGATCAGTTTGATATTGCATTAACAGAAGTAGTTGGTAGAAGAATTTATATCACAGATTTTGGTTACGAAATTGCAGAAGCAGCAGAGAAAA
>JAGOUF010000422.1 GCA_018061385.1 Chitinophagaceae bacterium
ATGAAATATTGAAAGAGAAGGAATTTTTAATGAATCAATACGTAACATCTTGTCCTTGGAATAGTGAAAACAGATTGTTGTTTTTAAAGCTCAATGCACCCAAACTTAATTTAGAAAATGTACCACCGAGTAATCTTGTTTTTTTAATAGATGTTTCAGGGTCTATGGATAAACCCAATAGATTGCCATTACTTCAAAGTGCATTTAAAATGCTTACAGATAATCTAAGAGCCATTGATACTGTAAGTATTATAATTTATGGTGGTGGTGTTGCAAGAATTTTAGATCCAACTAGTGGAGCTGAAAAAGTAATTATAAAAAATGTAATTGATTCTCTAACTGCATCTGGCGATACACCTGGAGAAGCAGCAATTCAAACAGCCTATGCTTCGGCACGTTCTACATTTATTAAGGGTGGCAACAATCGTGTTATATTGGCAACAGATGGAGATTTTAATATTGGAATTACTTCAGAAAAATCGTTAGAAGATTTAATTGCTTATCAAGTACAATCTGGTATTTATTTAACTTGTTTAGGAGTTGGAATGGGCAATTATAAAGACAGCAAATTAGAAACTTTGGCTAAAAAAGGAAATGGCAATTTTGCTTACATCGACAATATTTACGAAGCTCAAAAAGTATTGGTAACAGAGTTTACAAAAACATTGTATGCCGTTGCAAATGATGCTTACTTAAACATTAATTTTAATGAGGCAGCAATTAAAAATTATAGATTAATTGGTTTTGATAATAAAAGAACATCCATTGAAGATAGTACAAGCGAATTAGAAGGTGGTGAAGTTGGTAGTGGCCATACACTAATTGCAATATTTGAAATTAATCCAACCAACCAAAACATAGACAGTACAACACTTATAGGCAATGCAATTTTACAATATAAATTGCCCAATAGTAAAGAAAATACGTATCAGCAATTGGTTTTAAAAAACAATACAATCAATTTAGACAATGCAGATAAAAACCTTCGATTTGCAACATCAGTTGCTATGTTTGGCAGCTTATTAAAAAAATCGAAGTATGCAGAAAATTACAATTTTAGCGATGTGTACAAACTTGCAGAAACTGCTGCTAAACCAAACGATTATGCCCAGCAAGAATTTTTAAGATTGCTACAAAAAGCCCACAAATTGTATGGCAATAAAAAGAAAAGATAAAAAGTAGAATTGGGTTACATGCAATTTGTTTATCACATTCAACATTAAACTTGCAACATTTGCTTTTCTTATTTCCTCTCCTTTCTTCTTATACAATTTCAATTAAAAATTTAGAAGAAATACTACTCAAGAAATAGTATTTCAAAAAAATAATTTGCGAAACCAAATAGTTGCGTATATATTTGCAACCAATTAGTTTCGTAATTAAAAACATACAAAATGAGAAAGTTAAAATTGCAAGTGCAGATGACCATTGATGGTTTTATTTCTGGAACAAACGGAGAAATGGATTGGATGAAATTTCCTTGGACAGAAGATATTGTTAACTATGTTCGAGAAATTACAGAACCTGTTGATACAATATTATTGGGCAGAAAATTGGCTGAAGGATTTATTCCACATTGGGCAAATGTTGTTAAGGACACCAACAATCCAGAATATGAAGGTGGTGTAAAATTCACAACAACACCAAAAGTAGTTTTCTCAAAAACACTAAACACTTCCATTTGGAACAATACAATTGTTGCAAATGGTGAGCTTGTAGCTGAAGTTACAAAACTAAAAAATCAAGAAGGCAAAGATCTAATTGCTTATGGTGGTGGAACATTTGTTTCATCGTTAATCAAAAATAAATTGATAGACGAACTTTATTTATTTATTAATCCAACAGCAATTGGCAACGGAATGCCAATATTTAAAGAATTGAAAGCATTTCAAAACTTCAGTGTAAAAGATGTTAAACATTTTGAGTGTGGAATAATTGTGTTAGTGTACAAACCAATTTAAAAATGAGGAGAGATATTTTTCAAGCAATTGCAGACCCAACAAGAAGAGCCATTATTGCATTAATTGCAGTACAAGCAATGACACCAAATGCCATTGCAGAAAACTTCAATACAACAAGACAAGCAGTATCGAAACACTTACGCATTTTAACTGAATGTGAGCTTGTAACACAAGCTAATCAAGGTAGAGAAATTTACTACTCTCTAGAAGTTAACAAGATGAAAGAAATTGATCAATGGTTAGAACAATATAGAAAAATTTGGGAAACCCGATTCAATCAACTCGATCAAGTATTATCAACAATTAAAAAAAAGAAAAAATGAGCAACCAACTATTATTCGATTTTATTGTAGACAAAACTGCAAAAACGGTAACCGTAAACAAAGAATTTAATGCAGAACTTTCTTTGGTTTGGGATGCATTTACAAAGCAAGAAATTCTTGACCAATGGTGGGCACCAAAACCATGGGAATCAAGAACAAAATTTATGAACTTTGAAGTTGGTGGAAAAAGATTTTATGCAATGGTTGGTCCAGAAGGACAAGAACATTGGTCGCTACAACAGTATACTTCCATTAGTCCAAAAACCAATTTCAAAATGCACAATGCTTTTGCCGATGCAAACGAAAATCCTCATTTACCTGGTTCAAATTGGGATCTCAGCTTTAGCCAAGAGAACAACACAACAAAAGTTTGTATTACTATTTTTAATGAATCATTAGAACGCATGGAAGAACAATTAACAATGGGCTTTCAGGGAGGATTTACAATGACTTTGAATTACTTGGAAACCTTGTTAAATACTTTATCGAAAAAATAATTTTCGTGTTCAAAAAATCAATTCAAAATAAAGTGTAAATAAAACAACTCCTTATTTTTTATGAAAATAGAAAGTCAAATTACAGATTATATAAATAGTCAACCTGAACCAAAACGCAGTGAAATGCAAACATTGCACAACATTATTTTACAGTTAAAGCCAACATGTAAATTGTGGTTTTTGGATGGTAAAAACAGTGAGAATAAAATTGTTTCTAACCCCAATATTGGATATGGTTTATAC
>JAGOUF010000029.1 GCA_018061385.1 Chitinophagaceae bacterium
TTAGCGGTCATATAATATCGCAAATTGTATCTTGAATGCACATGAACAATATCTACATTTTGTACAATTTCTTTTAGCTTACGGAATGCTTTAAAGCTAAATCTAGAAGTTCTATGCAAATAATGTATAGGAATATTTGGATGCAATTGTTTATCTAAAGCAGCTTCGCCAAGCAACAAAACAACAGAAACATCAATTGAATTTTTATAGAGCAAATTGGCTATGTACACCAATACTTTTTCTGCTCCTCCTGCATTTAATTGATCATTTATTAATACAACTTTCATGAATTATTTTCTATGCATTTAGTTGGGGATAATGCAACAGTATTTGTTGGTAATATTCATTGGCCCAAGCTTCTAATGTAAACTGTTTTGCAAACAATCTAGCTTGTTGAACTCTATCAGCCACTTGCAATGGCTTGTCTTTTAAATCAATTAATAAATTATACAAACCATCTTCATTATTCACAGTAAATAAATAACCCAATGTATTTTTTTGTGTGATATAACTAGACATAGCAATATCATTTATCAATGGTAATGCACCATGAAAATATCCTTCAATAGGCACTTTACCAAAACCTTCAACCAATGGAGATTGCACCACAAAATTTACTGCTCTATATATTTTTCTAACTTCTGTAAAAGTAAGTTTGCCAGTAAAAGTTACTTGATGTTGCATTTTATTAATTGCAACAAAATCTTTATACGGACTCATTAATTCACCATCTCCAACCATGTACAAATAATAAGGAATATTATTTTGTTGCAATTTTAAACAAGTATTTAAAATGTATTGTTGATTTTTATACCCAACAAAACTACCCACTGTAACCATTGTTAAAGGCACTGTGGGCAATAGTTGCAACTGTTCAATTTTATTTTGTACTTGTTGTGTTTCTTCTTGCCACTCAACCTCACTATAAGATGGACTAAAGCTGTTAAATACATGTTTAAACGTAGATGGTTCATGGTTATAAACACCAACAGGTCCTTTAAAAAAATGTTTCAATAACCATTTCTGAAAAGTATAAGTAAACGACTCTTCATTATTTTTTAACCATGTGCCTGTGTAGGTTGCAAATACTTTTTTACGAATACAATAGAAATAAAAAAAACCAGGAATATTTAAATTATTGGGGAAACGTTGGTACACAATATCGGTCAAACTATTTGCTTTTTTGAAAGCTTTGATCCATGCAGGAAATTGTTTTAGTAATTGTATTTTGGCTTTAATACCTGCACCTCCAACTTTTTCTAAGGGAATAAAAAATATTTTATTGTTTGAATAAGTTGTTATAGCAACAGAAGCATTGTAACTAATAAAAGGACAACAAATATGCACCTCAGAAAAGTACTTAGATAATGCTTCCATTTGCCTAACAAAAATATGTACATCACTTCCTGCAATGCCTTGAGGTGTTTGTACATGTAAGCAATCACTTATAATTGCTAACCTCATTTTAAGAATTCAATTTTAGCACCTTCACGTAACATTTGGTTGGCACGTTTAAGAGATTTTGAAACTTGAATACACAATATTGGGAATTTAACAATGCTAAGCAATACACTTTTTGCCATCATATTATTCCCTCTTTTATTGGCAAAATGAACATTGGATAACATGATACCCAATGCAATACTTTCTCTATATAAATGTGTTGGAAAATATTTTTTTGTTAAGTAAACAACACTAGGAATTGGTTTTGGTGCAAACATTTTCTTAGGTCTAAATCCATCCCAATGCCCTATTTCTCTTAAGCCTCCTGCCGATACTTTTAAATGAACTCTTTTTGCATATGGATTTGATATACTTGTTAAACCATTGATGTATGCTCTTATGCCAAATTCACCATCACCCATACTTTGTTTGTTGAACTGTAAATCGAACAACCCAATTGTTGAAAATATTTCTCTTTTAACCAACGCATTGCCACTATCAAACTGATCGGCCCATCTAAAAAAATTATAACTATCTGGTATTTTCCCACCAATTACAGCTAAAGAAACACCAGCAGAAATATCAGCATTAAAATAATCCAATGTTTTAATGTGTTGTGTAATCCAATCTGCGTCAACCCTTGAATCATCATCAAAAAAAAGTAAATAATTTGCTTTAGAAGCCTTTACTGCATTGTTTCTTGCAGTCCATAATAATTTTTCTTTTTGTTCAATTACTGTAAGGTTTAGGTTGAACTTTTTATAAAAATTTGCATCAAATGGATCGCTTTGATCTACAACAATTACATCAAAATTTTTGTAGTCTTGTTTTTCTAAATCTTCCATTACATCTTTTAAATAAACGTATCTATTTAAAGTTGGAATAATTACAGAAACCAATGGTTGCTCTTGTACTAAAGTAGAATTGAATGATTGATAATTTTCATTAATTACAGGCTCTTTGTATAAATTAAATTTAGCAACTTTCTTCGTTTTTAAATATGCTTTAATTTCTGTAAAAGGATTTTTGAACGATAGCAATCGTCTTACCAAAGCATACATTACCCAAGGCGTTCCCCAATATTTTTTTATAAAAAGATATTCATCTTTAATAGAAGGTTTTCCTAGAGCTTCTATTTCTTGTAACTGCTCTTGTGTAGCTTTTGTTAAACAACCTTTATGAAATGCTTGATAAGCAATATCTGCATTTTTTGCGGCTTCTGTTTCATATTGTTCATCTACTTCAATGTGCACATTGTTGGGCAAAGGCAATATTGTTGGATGATATAAACAAACAGAAAATAATTTGGCAGTTGGTTTTATATTAAACTTCCAACCAGGCTGTGTATATCGTATAAAAGAAAAATTCAAATCAGGTATTTTAATTGATCAATATTGTTGCAGTATTTTTTGATACGCTTCTTCAAAAACTTTTAGTTGACGTTCTAATGTATATTCTGCTAAAATTTTTTGTCTGGCTGCTTTGCCCATTGTTAAAGCCAACTGTTTATCTTGAATAAATTTTTCAAGTAAATTGCTTACAGTTTCAATATCGTATAAAGGAGCTATAAACCCATCAACGCCATGTTCTATTACTTCATCCACTCCACCACTTTTTGTAGTAACAACTGGCAGTTCCATTGCCATTGCTTCTAACACTACATTTGGAATGCCTTCGTAAACGCTGGTTAATAAAAATATATCACTTTTATTTATCCAATCGCTTACTTCATTTTTGTTTTTCTTACCATGCAAAACAATGTGATTTTGAAGTTTCAATTCATGAATATGAAAAATCATTTCTTCCATTTGTGAACCATCGCCAATAATATTCCACTGTATGGAAAAGCCTTTATCTATTAATTTTTTAATGGCAAGAATACCGATTAAGTACCCTTTTTGAAAAGTAAATCGTCCAATAGATAAAACAGAAACTCCATTAAAACCAGAAGGTTGTTTGTTGGGAGAAAAGAAACTTGCGTCAATAGCAGGGCGATTGATAAATACTTTTTCCAAATTGCTACAATATGGTGCAATGGTTAACTTCATATCGTTGCTAACACAATGTACAGCCGAAGCAATATTAATTGCTTGCTGCAATTTTTCAGCACGTTTAGGTTCGGTTAAAATTTTTACTTTTTCTGCAGAACCTCTACAACTAAATACTGTAAGTGGTTTTATTTTTTTTAATATATCTAAGAAGCTTACTGCAAGCCCCGAAAATTCAAAATGAATAATATTAAACTCATTGTTGTTAAACAACTTAAGAAAATATTGCTGACGCAACTCTGTATTCATCTTTTTTGGATTAAAGCTAAACGCTTTGAATACCAATAAAGGATACTTTAGAAAATGCAAGATCAATTGTAAGAAATTAGCTGGCAAATTGGGGCTAATAATTTGTATATTTTTATTTGAGTTGAATTGATACACATTCATTAAAGCATCGTTTCCCGAATTGTTTAAACGAACAACAACAACTTTATTTCCAGCATTGGCCAATGCCAATACTTTATTAATAATAAAAGTTTCACTATTTTCAGGAAAACCATTTACAACGATGGCTATTTTCATGCTTGCGATAATTTATAACTATTGCGATGCTCATTATACCAGTTAATTAAAACATAAACTGCCCAAATCATATTTCCATTCTGCTCCTTCTTGCTAAAGTGATTTTGTAACATTTTGTTCAATTGTGTTAAATCGAAATATTGTTTTAACTCACTAGGCATCGAACTTATAGTGCTTTCAATATTTTTTTTCAAATTGCCATTTATCCATTGATGAATGGGAATATCAAAACCTTTTTTTGTAGCATAAACAAATTCATTCCCGGTATAGTTGGCCAATATTTTTTTTACATTATCTTTTCCTTGGTTACTGATTATACAATCTTTCCAAGAAGTATTTGCTGCAATTTCAACTAATTTATTTGACAAGTAGGGCACTCTTGATTCTAAACTACTGTACATACTTGCTCTATCCATTTTCAATAAAATTCTTTGTAAATGAATATTCATTTCATAATTCCAAATGGTATTCATTTCTACATCAATTGATTCTTTTTGAGAAGAAGTATTATTGATTTGCTCATGAAAAAAAGCAGCCTTAGGCGTTACAGGCAATATTTTATTACTCCAAATAGCACTGCCATACATAAACATTGAGTTGTAATAAAAGCTTGCAAATGTTTTTGCATGTAAAAGTTGTTTTGAAATTTTCTTAGGAGTAAAATAAACTTTAGATAATAAATAATCTACAAGATTGATGAATTTAGAACGATGAAATTTTTGAATCATTTCAATCATTCTAACATTTCTTGCATAACCCCAAAACAACTCATCTGGTCCATCTCCGCTTAACACAACTTTCACTTCTTCGCTAGCTATTTTTGAAACTAGCAATGAAGGGATAGAAGAAAAGTCGGCAAAGGGTTCCGTATAAGCTTTGGCATGGTATTGAACAATTTTTTCAAATTCAGCAATATCAATAGACTTTACTGAATGTGATATATTAAACTTTTGAGTAAACCATTCGGCTTTTTCTTTTTCATCTGTTGTTGCTTCTCCAGTGCTAATCGTATATGCTTTAATAGACTTGTTTTTATTGGCCAACAACGTAATTAAACTACTATCAATACCACCACTCATAAAAGTACCAACTGGTACATCACTAATAAGTTGGCTTTGTACAGACTGCAATATTTCGTCTTCTGTTAATTGAGCAGATGCATTTTTATTGTTATTGTGCAATACTTTATAATATTGTTCAATAAAATAGCCGTTTGAATTTATTTTAATATAATATCCATGAGGTAATAATTGAGTGTTGTGAATAATTCCCATACCATCGGCTACAAAACCCAATTGCAAATAACTAGCCATAACACTTGCGTCAATACTTTCATTTGCTATTGAATCGAAGTTAATTATATGATTGTACTGTGAGCTATAAATTATATCTTTTTTTTCGTTAAATCCAATGTACAAAGGCTTTATACCCAATCTATCTCTAGCAACAACTACTTCATTTGTATTTACATTATAAAATGCAAACGCATACATGCCATCGAATTTTTGCAATACAACATCCAATCCAAAATGAATTAATGCGTATAACAAAATTTCAGTATCGCTGGTAGATTTGAATTGAACTCCTTTTCCAATTAGCTCATCTTTAAAATCATCTGCATTGTATATTTCTCCATTAAATGTTATACAATAATTACCACAAGCAGAAACCATTGGCTGGCTGCCACTTTCAGAAACATCTCTAATTGCCAATCGTACAAAACCAGTAATATAATTGTTGTGTTGCCAAATACCATTGCTATCTGGGCCACGATGGTGCATACTATTTAAACACCAATTAATATAAGGCTTTTGCGATGTCGTATTTTCTTTAAAACTATATATACCTACAATTCCACACACAGGTTAATTATTTCATTTGAATTAATATGCCAGAAACAGCATGTTTTTTACCTAAGTAATAACCCAATAAACGTCTATACCCCCAAATAGGGAACTTAGACTTCTTTATTTTATAATACTCTTTATCGTAAATAACGATTACTTTTTTATCAATAACGTCAATCTCTTTGCCATTAAATAAGTTTGCAATTTCATTGGGCTTTGGCCTAAACATATTGTCTATAGGATCTAAATGCTTCTTGTACTTATAGGGTACTGTAAGCAAAATGTATCCACCTTTTATAGTTACTTTTTGCAAGTTAGCAACCACCAATTTTATATCTTCTACATGTTCTAACATATTGGTGCAAATGGTAAGTGCAGCAGGTTGAACCAATTGAGAAAAGTTATCTTTTGTAACATCTGCAACTACATCAACACCATCTTCATGCTTTAAATCTACATTCACAATTGACCAACCTTTTTGTTGAAGTGGTACAATAATATGTTGCTGAATGTGTGGTTGAATAACCTCTCTAAAATAAGCTGTTGATGAACCTAAATTAGCTACCAATTTATTGTTGCTTAAAGGCTCAACTTTTTTTAGTGCACTTTCAATCCAAACGGCTTCTTCTCTAAACATTATTAAATTTATTAATTGCTTTAATATAAGTGTCTCTATACTTTTGAGTTACAATTGGCCACGTAAAATTTTGTACTGTTTTATTGAATCCATTTATTCCAAATGTTTTTCTTAATTCTGGATTACTGGCTAATTCTAACAATTTTTCTGACAAATCATTTGCATCGTTTGGCTTCATTAATAACCCATCTACCCGATCTGATATAACAGATGCAACAGCACCAATTGACACTCCAATTACTGGCTTTTTACAACTCCAAGCTTCTAAAAAAACAATTCCAAAAGATTCGTTTAAAGAGGGCAGGACAAAAATATCTAGTGCATGAAATAAATTTACTTTGTCTTGTTTTAACAAATTTGTTTTGAAAAAAATGCAGCTTTTTTCAAAGGCATTTAAAGTTTGTACAAACTGTTGCAATTCTTTAAAATAATCACTTTCAAAACCAGCAATTACCAATCTTAGTTTTTTATTTTGTTTCAAAGATTTAATAAATGCATTAATTAACACCTCAATACTTTTTGTTTTTTCCAATCTACCTATGTAACCAATTAATATATCATCTGCTTGTAACGCAAAATCATTTCTACATATTTCATTATCCCCTTTTTCAAATGTTTGCATTTCAACACCAACGCCTGTTACAACAATTATGTCTTCTGGTACTCCTAAATTTATTAGCCTCTTTTTTTCATACTCTGTATTGGCCATATAAAATTCAGATGCTTTTATTGCTGCTAGTGTATTATCTGAAATAACTTGTGAATGATTGTCTGCACCAAAGTGAATGGCACCCTGATAAACAAATGGTTTTGGATTTTTAAGTTTATGCCTATATAATGGATATTGCATGTATAAAAATCCTGATGGACTTCCAGAAATAATATCGGCTGTTGAATTGTCAATTGCTTTCTTCAAACTTGAAGACCAAGGACCAGTACAAAGCAACCATAACTTATTGGAAAACTTACCACTAATTTTATAAATTAATACATTTAATAAAGATAAAATTTTTATATGTTTTCTGAAAAAAGGAAACCGTTTCACTACAACTTCATTAATTGTTTCATGAGCTGGCGTAATTTTTTTATATTGTTTGCTATGTGATCCATAATAGGAATCTATAGTTAAGACTTCAACTTCATCATTAAAATGTTGAACACAATTTTCTGATATTCCTTGATAGAATATTTGTGTGCCTCCAACAGATGGAAAGTAATTAATAACAACATGTGTAATTTTCATTTTCTTACATCAATTGTGAAACTTCATGAATTTTGTAAAGTGTTTTTTATAGTAGTTACAACTCTATTGGTACACTCCCCATCTGTATAAGTAATGATAGCTTCTAAAATATCTTTACTTTTTTGAGTATAGAGTTCAGGGTTCATTAAACTATCATTAATAAAGCTGATCAACTCTTGTTTATTGTTGGCATGCAATACCCCATTTGTTTGCATAATGGGCAAAAAGTATTCTTGAAAATACATACTTTTTAAATCGTACTTTCTTGGCTTTGCCAACTCATCATAAGCTGGGCCAACTTGTGGTTTTGAAAATGCACTTCCGTCTACCGCCATTGTACTACAAGTATTTATATGTACATCTGTGTAATACAATGTTGAACATAGCTTTTGAATATCTCTATCCGTAACATTGGATAGAGTTAATTTTGCAGCCCCTGTCCATGAGGTATCGAAGAAAACATTTTGGCTTCCTTCAACAGCTTTTTTCCACCTTTCAATTTTATCAATTGGGTGGCAACGAAATAATACAATTGGATTGTTTTTAATTTCTCCGTTTGTAATTGCGGTATCAATATGTTGTAAAAATTGATGCTCTTGTGGAAAAAGAGACAATGGACCACCTGCAAATAAAATTATTTTTCTATCTGTTTCGGGTAATCCAACTATTTGCAACCACTCATCTTTAGGTAATAAATATTCAGGCTTTTGATAAAAATCAAACTGAGCTGCTCCAACAATATGTATATTTTCTTCTGTAGCATTTGGTGCATATACCCTCAACAATTCTTCTTTCATTTTTTTATTCCAAACCATGTACGTACTATAGTTTACAGGAATCCAACCACGTTTTACAATATTATCAAACGATAGAATTGAAGTAATCATTTGCTTTCCTAATGCTTCACAAGCCCTTAATAAAATATCTTCTTGTGCATGAAAAGGTGTTACTACAAAAACAGCATCAATATTTAATTTATTTACCAACTCTTTTAAATCATTATAATTTGTGTCGCTTTCCAAAAGACTTTGTTCTTGTTGGTGGAGCTTTTGAATATGACCTGGAATTAAACAAAGTAGCATATTGTAATACTCTCTTAACCTTCTTATAAAAACACTTTTGGGTTTATGAAATTGTTCCAAATATCTTGGTTCAATATCTCTCGTTGGACTTTTAAGTTTATAATATTTAAACCAATAATCTAATTTGGCTCTTATATTGGTGTATTTAACTCCTTTCTCAGATGTTGGTAAAACATGCACTTCAAATCCTTGCTGACGCAACTCTTGTATCAAATCTTCTTGTTCCCAAGTTATACCAATAACAGGGTCAGCAAAAGATTGCAACTGCTTAATTAAGCCAGTTCTTATTAAATATCTAATTGAAAAACTGAAACTAATGGTAACTAAAATCCTTTTTTTCATTGCTGTTTATTTTAGCAACTGCTACTTTTTATTAATCAGAATCATTTCTACAAATTCTCTTACTGCACCATCTCCACCACTTTTTCCAAGTTGTATTATTCCGTTGATTTGTTTTACAGATTTTACTGCATTGTTTGGACATGCAGCTACACCAACTGATTGAAGTAACTCAATACAATTAATATCATCGCCTATGTATGCAACTTCTTGTAATGTAATATTTTCTTTTTCGCAAATTTCTTTTGCAGCTTGTAATTTATTTCCAAAGCCTTTGCCTTGATATAAATAATCTACTTTCAACTTTGTAGCTCTACGTTCTACAATTTTTGTATTTTCTGTTGTAATTATTCCAGTTTTAATACCAGCTTCTCTAAGAAGTTGAAAAGCCATCCCATCGTGAGTATTGAATTTTTTAAATTCATCTCCACTTTCAGTGTAATACATTCCTGCATCTGTCATTACTCCATCAACATCACTTAAAAATAATTTTATTTTTACCATGCTGTCCACCCTCCATCTACCATTAAAACAGAACCAGTCATATAACTGCTGGCTTCAGATGCTAAGAAAATAAATGGTCCTTCTAATTCTTCTCTATTACACATTCTACCTAATGGAGACATTTTTGAAAAGTTTTGTAAAAAAGGTTCTGGATGATTGTTCAACACACCATGTGGTACAATGGCATTGCAACGAATATTGTTGGTTGAATAAAATGTTGCTATATACCTTGTGAAATTTGGAATAAAAGATTTTGAAGCAATATAATCTACAGGTTTAAAGTTGGCAATTCCTTCACCAAAATCATACAAGTTTTGATTGGGAGCAACCACAGAATAAGTAGATGCTACATTAATAATATTGCCACTGCCTTGTAGCAACATTTGCTTGCAAGCAGCTTGCGTCATGATGACTGTACCAGTTAAATTTACTTCAACCGATCTTCGTAGTAATTCTATTGGATAATTCTCAAACCTACTTTGATTTACTCCTCCAATATTTTCTTTATCGAACTTTGCATCTATTGCTGCATTGTTTATTAATACATCTAAACTACCAAACTTTTCAACAGTTGCTGCTACTGCATTTGCAACACTTAATTCGCTGGTAATATCAGTAATTAATATTAAATAATTTTCGGTATTAAATGTTTTATTTAATTCTTCTTCTAAAGCAGGAATTAAACTACTATTTACATCTGCTAAAACAACTTTTGCTTCTTGTTGTAAAAATGCTTTACATATTTGTTTGCCAATTAAACCAAAAGCACCGGTAACAAAAATTACTTTGTTTTTAATATCTACAGGATTATTGTTCATGCGTACACATTTGAGTGATTAATGCTGATTGAGAAATTTGACTAGCAGAAAAATTAGCAAAATCATTGCTTTCAATTCTACTGAAAAAATCTTTTGCTTGTTCTAAAAAAAGATCGTTTCTGTCGAATGATTCTAGTACAATTTCTTCTTTATGATTGATTGTTTGGATTGATAAACTACTCTTAAAAAAATCTACATCTAAAACTGCATTATCAAAAATAAATTTATACCAACGCTGTGCAATTGGCTGGCAAAAATTTACATGCACATGTGCTGTAATATTGTTGTTGTAAGCAATGTTTAAATCGAATGCTGAATTGGTATTTACTTCTAAGCCCGAATGATGATTTGCAAATGAACTGTATCGTTGAACTGCACTATTGGCAATCCAATTTACTACATCAATATCATGACTTAAAGTAAGTGCAGCACCTCCACCATTTTCTTTTTGTGCAGCATAAGAAGTTCTATAATCTTCCCAAGGATGCCAAGCTGGTAAATGCTCTCCCCAAAAAGTTTGTATGTTAATCAAATTGCCGTATTCTTTTGTTTCAGCAGCTTTTTTCACTTGCTGTAATAAAGGATGATAACGCATCATAT
>JAGOUF010000423.1 GCA_018061385.1 Chitinophagaceae bacterium
ATGGGTTTTATTATTTTATGTATTGATAGAGCTTTAATTAAAGGCATTACTGGCAAGAACAAACTAAAAGCAGCTCCTTTTGTGTTTAGATTAATCTTGGCTACAACCATTGGTACATTTATGGCTCAACCAGCTTTGCTCTATTTATTTAAGCAAGAAATTAAACAACAAGTTTCTTTAGACCAAGAATTTAAGAAAAGCGAAAAGCTACAAAAACAAGTTGCAGTGTATGCTCTTCAAAAAGAAAACTGGCAACAACAAAAACAAACACTACAAAAAGAATTGGCCATAAAATATGCAGAAGTGGCGAAAGCTAGAGAAAGCTTTATTACAGAAACTGATGGAACTGGAGGAAGCAAAAAAATTGGATTAGAAGCAATTGCCAAAACTAAAAAGCAAGCTTATGAAACCTTACAAAAAAAATATGAGTTGGATGAATTAATAATTGCTCCCAAAATAACACAAGCCGACAGTGCATTGCTAGTTATTGAACAATCAATTGCTAAAGAGCAACATTATTTCGCCAATAATTTAAGCAATGGTTTTCTTACACAAATAGAAGCTTTAAACAACTTAATTAAAACCAATACTACACTACAATATAGGTATTGGCTGTTAATTGTTTTATTACTATTGATTGAACTAATGCCAATTATAGCAAAAAGTATTTTGCCCATTGGTTCGTACGATAAAAAAGTGATTGGTCGAGAACAAATTGAAGAGCAAACAATTCAAAGCAATACCCAAAAAGAAATTGAGTTGAAAGAATTATACAATCAATTGGCATTTGAAAAAGATAAAGAATTTATTGAAAATTTCTTTAACCAAACCAAAGAAACTAGGCTCGAAATACTAGCAACTGAAACATCCAATTGGAAAAAAGATACTACGAAAAGTTTTGATTCATTTTGGAAAATAATAAAAGAACGTATGCTCACAAAACAAGAAAACTAGATTATGTTTTCGGTTAAAAAAATTCAAAAAAATAAAAGAAGCCAAATCAATTAAATTTTAAGTGTCAGAAATATTTTTAATAAAAACTCGTTTGTTTAAAAATTTATAACTTTAAACTACAAGTACCCATAAGTGGGTATTGATTTTACTAAAATAAAATTTAATCTTGCACATGCTTTCTAAGAAAACGCAATACGCATTAAAAGCACTTATATATTTAGCCGAAAAAAAAACAACAGGCCCTGTATTAATTTCTGAAATATCCAAAAAGAAAAAAATCCCTTTAAAATTTTTAGAAAGTATTTTATTAGAGCTGAAAAAATCTGAAATACTAGAAAGTAAAAAAGGAAAAGGTGGTGGATATTTTTTTGCTCAAGATCCTAAGAAAGTGCCCATTGCAAAAGTGATGCGTTTAATTGATGGTCCAATTGCATTGTTGCCATGTGTTAGTTTAAATTTTTATGAAAAGTGTAAAAACTGCGACGAAAAAAAATGTGGCTTAAGTAATGTAATGATTAGTGTAAGAGATGCCAGTTTAAAAATTTTAGAAAAAAAGACTATTGCTGATATTGCTAACTTGTAATTACTAAACATTAAATCAAAAAAAATGAAAAAATCAATCTTAGTATTAATGTTACTTCCATTTTTTGCAAATGCACAAATTTTTGGAGGTAACAATATTATAAAAGCCAATTTAAGTTCATTGGCATTTGGAAACTATCATGCCACTTTCGAAAGAGCAATACTTAAGAAAATGTCTATTTCTATATCGTATAGATATGGAGAAAAAAAAGCAATCCCTTTACAAAGTACCCTTGAACAATATATAGACGATCCTAATTTAAACTTAGGAAGGTTTATGTTAGGTAATTCTGCCATAACTCCAGAATTGCGTTTATACTTAGGTGCAGGAAAAATGAAAGGATTTTATATTGCTCCTTATGCAAGGTTTGCCTCATTCGATTTTACACTTCCTGTTAAATATCAGTCAGTTTTGGGCAGCACAACAGATGCAGATTTCATTGGTTCCATAAAATCTACAAGTTATGGAATGATGATGGGTACACAATACAGAATTTTCAAAAAACTGGTACTAGATATTTGGATTATTGGTGGACACTATGGAACAAGTAGTGGAGAGTTGGTAGCAACTTTCCCCAATGCACCCAATGGACAATTAACTCCATCTCAAAGAGCAGATTTAGAAAATAATATCAATACCCTTGACGTAAGTCCGTTTAAAATAAAAGGCAGTGTTGCAGCAGACAATAAAAGTGCAACCATTATTTCAGATGGACCTTGGGCAGGTGTTAGAGGTGCTGGAATTAGTTTAGGATTTAGATTTTAATAAGCACTGCAATAATTACTTTACATCATATTTCAAGTAAACATGCTTCAGTAAACCAACTGGAGCATGTTTTTTTATTAGCCAGTTTAATGAAGTATCGCCTCGTTTTAATTGTTCAACATATTGATACATACTTACAATATAAGTGCCTGACGCAGGTGTACTATCTGGTATTTTATAATTAATGTTGGTACGCAAAAACAAAGCTGCAGTTGAATCGCTTTGACCATAATCGATACTACTATCCATCATTGTTTCATATACTTTGGTTTTATCAACCACTAATTCATTGGTATAAGGAATTAAGTCTGGATAATATTTCAAGAAAGAAGCCATCACAAAAATCCAAAAGGTAATCAATACATATTTAGCCTTTGTTAAAGCAATTCTTTGTAAAACCATTGCCAACAATACATACAACAATGGAACGACCAACAACAAATGACGAATGCCAATTTGAAATTGATTGAAAAAACTTAGTACAAATACAAAATAAATTGCTGGTACAACTAAAAAGAAAAAAAGCTTTTTATATTGCTGAAATCGACGTATAAAAAACGCTAATCCAATAATGGTTAAGCCCCAAATACTTAAAGGAATTTTGTACAAAGCCACTACAAAATAATAGTACCAAAAACCATTGTTTAAATTAACTTGTTGCAACAAATAAACACCCGTGTAAGTGTTGTTAATAC
>JAGOUF010000030.1 GCA_018061385.1 Chitinophagaceae bacterium
AAAAACAAAATTAGACGATACTTTAGATGTATTTCCTTGTCATGGAATAGGTGGTATGGTAGGTATGTTATTAACAGGCGTTTTTGCAACAACTACAGTAAACAGTGCAGGTAACAATGGCTTAGCTTATGGCAATTCAGCTTTCTTTTTTACACAAGTAAAAGCTTTAGTAATTGTGGTAACTTATAGTTTTGTTGTTTCTTTCCTAATTTTTAAATTCATCAACTTTATTGTTCCTGTAAGAGTAAGTGAAGAGGATGAATTAGAAGGTTTAGATGCAAGTCAACACAACGAAAACTATGTGCAAGGTACATTATTGGTAAAAGAGGGCGGAATATTAGTAGAAAAATTAGAACCCATTAAATAATCAATTACTTCATTTCATTTATTCAATTAAATTCATAAAATCAGAAAAGGTATAGCCGTTATATAGTAGGTTTCGTACACCTACTAAGACTATACCCTTTCCTTCATTAAAAAACTATTACAATGTTAAAGAAAATTTTATCAACTTCTGTTGGGGTATTATCTATTGCCTCAGTTATTGCTCAAAGCGATTCAACAAAATCATCTTCATTTACATTATCGGGCTCTGGCGACTTTTATTATCGTTATGATTTTAGTAAAGATGTAACCAATAACCGTACAAGTTTTACCAATTCTCAAAATTCATTTGAGTTAGGTATGGCATCATTAAAAGCTGAACATTCAATTGGAAAAGTAAGTATGGTTGCCGATTTAGGCTTTGGTCGTCGTGCCGAAGAATTTTCTTACAACGATGCCAATACCATGTTGGCAATTAAGCAATTGTATATCAGTTATGCTATTTCTCCAAAAGTCAAGTTAACAGCAGGTAGTTGGGCAACGCATGTAGGCTACGAATTGGTTGATGCGGCTGCAAACAAAAACTATAGCATGAGTTATATGTTTTCTTATGGGCCATTTTTTCATACTGGTTTAAAAGCCGAAATTACTACTGGTAAAAAAAGTGTGTTAATGATAGGTCTTGCAAATCCCACTGATTTAAAAAGTGCAACAGGTGCTAATAAGTTTGTAATAGGGCAATTTGCAACTGGAACAGCTAATGACAAATTGAAATTATATGTAAACTATCAAGGAGGTAATGCAGATGGTGTTACAAGATTAAGTCAAGTTGATGTTGTTGCAACTTATGCAGCAACCGACAAGTTTAGTGTTGGCTTAAACGCTACAACCCAATCTGTACAAGCAAAAATTTCTGACAAATGGGAGAGTGCTAAAAGTTGGTGGGGAACTGCAGTTTATTTAGGATATAGCTTTAGTGATAAATTTGGTTTAAACTGGAGAAATGAAATTTTTAACGATAAAGATGCAGTAACTGCTGCAGGTATTGGTGGTAATGTTTTTGCATCAACTTTGTCAGCAAACTTTACAATTGATAATTTAGTCATTATTCCAGAAGTAAGATTAGACAATGCTTCTACCAATGCTTTTATGAAATCATCTGGTATTGCAACTAAATCTTATTCTTCTTTTATTTTAGCAGCTGTATATAAATTTTAATATTCAGCATAGTGCAAGTTTTCAAAACTCCGCTCTTTTGAGCGGAGTTTTTTTATCCATTTATAGCAATTAAAGCCTTACATAATCATTCTTTCAACCCTTACCTTTGCCGCCATTATGAAGTTTGAAAAAGAAATTAATCGTCGTAAAACATTTGCAATTATATCGCATCCCGATGCAGGTAAAACTACATTAACCGAAAAGTTGTTGTTATTTGGTGGAGCTATTCAAACTGCAGGTGCAGTAAAAAGCAACAAAATAAAGAAACATGCTACCAGCGATTTCATGGAAATTGAACGCCAACGTGGTATTAGTGTGGCAACATCGGTAATGACATTTGAATACAAAAACCATTTAATTAATTTATTGGATACACCCGGCCATAAAGATTTTGCTGAAGACACTTATAGAACTTTAACGGCTGTTGATAGTGTTGTTTTAGTAATTGATAGTGTAAATGGAGTTGAGGATCAAACAAGAAGATTGGTTGAAGTATGTAGAATGAGAGATACGCCAATTATTGTATTCATTAACAAAATGGATAGAGATGGTAAAAACCGTTTCGATTTATTGGAAGAAGTAGAGAAAGAACTAAAGTTGAGTTTACACCCTATGACATGGCCAATTAATAGCGGAAAAGATTTTAAAGGAGTGTATAATTTACGTACAAAAGATTTGTGTTTGTTTGCTGCTAGTACAAAAGCAGATGATGAAGATACATTGTCTATCAATGATTTAACTGATACTATTTTAGATTTAAAAGTTGGCGATAGAGATGCTGATCAATTACGTGAAGATGCAGAATTACTTGAAGGAGTTTATGGTGATTTGCCATTACAAGATTATTTAAGTGGCAAAATTTGCCCTGTATTTTTTGGTAGTGCTGTAAATAATTTTGGAGTTAGAGAAATGTTAGACACTTTTATTACCATTGCTCCAACACCTTTGCCAAGAGAAACAAGTGTACGTCAAGTAAATCCTGGAGAAGATAAGTTTAGTGGATTCATTTTTAAAATTCATGCCAATTTAGATCCCAAACATAGAGATAGAATTGCATTTATGAGGGTTTGTAGTGGTAGGTTCGAAAGAAATAAATATTACCATCATGTTCGTATAGATAAAGATGTTCGTTTTAGCAATCCATATTCTTTTTTAGCTAGAAGTAAAGATGTAATTGACGATGCTTATCCTGGCGATGTAATTGGTTTGTTTGATACTGGAAACTTTAAAATTGGTGATACTTTAACTGAAGGAGAGAATTTCTTTTATACAGGAATTCCAACTTTTTCACCTGAAATTTTTAAAGAATTGGTTAATAAAGATCCAATGAAAACCAAGCAGTTAGAAAAAGGTGTTCAACAGTTAACCGATGAAGGTGTAGCTCAATTGTTTACTCAGTTTGGGGGCAATAGAAAAATTATTGGTTGTGTGGGAGATTTACAGTTTGAAGTAATTCAATATCGTCTATTACATGAATATGGTGCAGCTTGTGAGTTTAGAACTTTACCTTATTATAAGGCTTGTTGGTTAACCAGTAAAGATGAAAGTAAATTAGAAGATTTCTTACGTTTTAAACAACAAAACAGTGGAGAAGACAAAGATGGTAACCCAATTTATTTAGCCCAGAGTGAGTGGTTCTTAAATACAGAAATTACCAATAATCCAGATATTGAATTTCATTTTACAAGTGAAATACATAAGTAAAAGAAAGTAAATGGTAAGTTTACTTTTAAAAAGATTTATTTTAGAGCAATGATAACACAGATAGACATATCTAATTTCCGAAGTATTAAACAACAAAGCATTCCACTTAAAAAGTTTAATATTTTATATGGTACTAATGGAAGTGGTAAAAGTAGTGTTGGATATGCTCCTTATGTGTTTAGAAATTTTTATGTGAATCCAAACCAAAGATTAAATAGTTTATTTAACTTAGGATTCATTAATCTCGGCAGTTTCGAAGCCATAAAAGGGATTGATATGAATAAAAATTCAATTGATATTACAATATCTTTTGTTTTACCGTTATTTCAATTTCATAATGAACTAACTCTAAGAGATGAAAAAAGTATATTGAAATTTACTTTTAGTATTGCAGAATCAAGTTCGTCAATACTTCTTTCAATTGATGGTATAGGAAACGGAGGTATTATTTTTGATTTCCCATATAATCTTTCACAAAATTTAGAATTAGATTTCGGACATGGAATCTTAGTGTTATGGAACGGTTTTGCTTTTGATAATCATCCAAAGTCCACAAAACGAATTTCTGTGGCTCAATTGAACGCTTTTTTCCAAGTAATAAAAAATATCGATGTAATTTCAGTTCGTCGTGGTTTCTTCAACCCAATCTTTTCTACTGAACAAGCAACAGAAGAATCCTTATTTGCAATGCAAATAAGAAATGAAGGTCTAAATTTTGAAAGTAAAATAGATCATTATTTCAAAAATATCTTTGATAAAAACTTTCGATTTGTAGCTATCCCAGGTTCAACTTCTTTCTATTTAAAAACACAAAATTCAAAAGGTCACACAACCGATTTAGTAAATGAAGGTTTTGGTGTAAATCAAACAGTGTATATGTTAGCAAAACTTCTAAAGAAAAGCACTTCCTTAGCTTTCATAGAAGAACCAGAGATACATTTGCATCCAACTGCACAAGCAAAATTGGTTGATGCTTTTACTGAAATTATTCAAAAAGAAGACAAACAAATATTCCTTACAACACATAGCGAAAATATTGTTTCATCTGTACTTGCAAAAATTGCAGCAGGCGAATTAGATAAAAATGATGTACAGTTTTACCTAGCCAAATTTGAAGATGGTGAAACCAAAATTATTCCTCAAGAAGTTAATGATAAAGGTCAAATTGAAGGTGGTTTAATGAATTTTATGGAAACAGAGTTAGCTAATTTGAAAACTTTATTAGGGGTGTAATTATGGCTAGAGGTTTACACTTAACAATAGATGAATGGTTTTATTATCATTTTAATCACGAAGAATTACTTCCTGTAACAACTAAACTATTCTTTAATATTTTTGAAGTATGTGATAAAATTGTATTACAACGAGGTACTCCTTTAGCCAAAAAATTTCATGAACTTGTTGAAACTTCAATTTTATATCCTCCTAAACAACGACAAGCTGTTCAAGCCTTGCTAAGATTATTTCTACAAAATTCAAATAAAGTTCATTGGATTGATAATGACCTTGTATTAGATGAATCGATTGAGCTACAATTACCAAGACATGATGTGTACTTGGTAAAAATGTGTTTACAAACTACAGATAAAGTATTCATAACTACAGATAGAAAACTTTACGATGCGGTGAAGTCTCTTGAACAAATTTTAGGAATTAGAATTTTTATGACTGATGAGTTTATTCAAAATTACCCAAACTTCTAAAGTTCCTTTCTCTGAATCTTACTCTTCATCACTACTTCTTTCATATCTGCTATATTTGCAACCAGTTTATGAAAGCAAGAACATTAAAACAAGATAAAGTAAACATTATTACCTTAGGTTGTAGCAAAAATTTGGTAGATAGTGAAGTATTTAGTGGTCAGTTAATGGCCAATAATATTGATGTGGTGCATGAAAATAAAAAGTTAGATCACAATATTGTGGTGGTAAATACTTGTGGTTTTATTGATAAAGCCAAAGAAGAAAGTATCAATACAATTCTCGATCAACTTGAGTTAAAACGTAGAGGAAAGCTTGATAAAGTGTACGTTACAGGTTGTTTAAGTGAACGTTATAGAGAAGATTTAGCTGAAGAAATTAAAGAAGTGGATGCATGGTTTGGTACAATGGAATTACCATTAATGCTAAAACAATTTAATGCCGATTATAAAACAGAATTGCTAGGAGAGAGGTTGTTGAGCACTCCTAAACATTATGCTTACATGAAAATTAGTGAAGGTTGTAACAGAACTTGTAGCTTTTGTGCCATTCCTTTAATGAGAGGTCAGCATGTAAGCAAACCAATTGATGAATTGGTTAGAGAAGCTGAAAGCCTTGTAAAGAAAGGCGTTAAAGAGGTAATGCTAATTGCACAAGAATTAACTTACTACGGATTAGATATTTACAAAAAACGTGAATTGCCCAAATTGTTGCATGCTTTGGCCGATGTAAAAGGGTTGGAGTGGATTCGTTTGCATTATGCTTATCCATCAAAATTTCCTATGGAAATTCTAGATGCCATGAAAGAGAGAGAAAATATTTGTAACTATTTAGATATGCCTTTACAACATGCAAGCGACAATATGTTAAAGGCCATGCGTAGAAATATTACTAGAAGTGAAATGAATGATATCATTCATCAAATACGAGAAACTGTTCCAGGTATTTGTTTACGTACAACTTTAATTGCTGGTTTCCCCGGCGAAACTGAAAAAGATGTTGAAGATGTAAAAGAATTTTTGCAAGAACATCGTTTTGATAGAGTTGGAATTTTTAGTTACAGCCATGAAGAAAATACATCTGCTCATGATTTGGTAGATAATATTCCACAAGAAGAAAAAGAAGCTAGGGCTCAAGAAATAATGGAAGTGCAGCAAGAAATTAGCCTTGAAAAAAATCAAGAAAAAGTGGGTAAAACTTTTAAAGTAATCATTGATAAAAAAGAAGCTGGGAGATATTTAGGCAGAACAGAATTTGATAGTGTGGAAGTAGACAATGAAGTGGTGATTCAATCAACAAAAAAACTACCAATTGGCGAATTTGTAAATGTAAAAATTACCAAAGCTTACGATTACGATATTGAAGGAGAAGTAGTATAATCGTAAGCTTGAATTCACTAAAATATACTGCTATCACATAATTTTTATAATTAACTATTGTGAAAAACATATTCAGTTTAAATTAAAAAGCTAACAATAGTATTGTTAGCTTTTTTTAATTAGTAGTTGTCTTTAATTGTTTCTCCTCGAAAAATTATTTTATTTTAAGTCTCCAACCAGCATAAAACATTCTGTTTGTTACTGGACCCCAAACTAAAGAGGCATCAAAATATTGGCTGAAAGGCTGACTATTTGCAATGATTACATTTTGTTGAAAATAGTTTGTCAAGTTTTCAGCTCCAATATATATATCCATTGGATTTTTGTTGCCAATGGTTTTTGAAATCTGTGCATTCATTAACACAAAGCTGGGCGAATATTTTTCCAACTGATATTGTGTTGGATTTGCAGTTGTATTCGGTATTCTTTTTTTACCATTATAAGTAATAGTATAATCAAATTTCCATCCATTAATAGTATAATCTAAATTTAAAAATGCTCTGTTTTTAGATATGAAAGGACGATCTAGTAATTGACCACCATAAGTAGTTTTTACATCAAAGTATCTGTACGCTACACGAACATCTAATTTTTTTATTGGCTCAAAACTCAATTCAGCTTGTAAGCTATTTGAGAATGATTTGTCTTGTAGATTGTAGAATTTTACTTGTCTTGCATCTTCAACATCAACTACTACTTGGTTTGTAAAATCGTTTCTGAAATAATCTAAACTTAGCATTGCGGCATTATGAAATAGTTTAAATTTTTGATCAAAAGTTATGCCTTTGTTCCATGCTACTTCTGGTTTTAATCCATAAGCATCCAATGTGTTTGGTGTAAAGATGTTTACTTGTCTTGCACTTACAAAAACACTCGTATTTTCTGCAAAAATATTGGCTGTTCTTTGCCCTCGTCCAGCACTTGCTCTTATGGTTGTTCCTTGTATTGGTTCATACCTTATGTTTAAACGAGGTGTTACAAAAACACCAAATAAATTATTGTAGTCTGTTCTCAAACCTACAACAGCACTGAATTTTGTATTGGGTGTATAGGTATATTCTATAAAAGCACCTGATACCATTTCGGTTCTTTTGTAATTAACAGTTTTAAAATTTTCGTTGTATTTGTCGTACTGAAAACTTAATCCTGTTCTAAATTTATGTTCAGTTGTACTGATAATAGATTGATAAATTAAATTGCTGTAAATGCTTTGTTGCTTTGCATTGTAAGTTGTTAGTCCAAAATATGAATGTTGATTGTGGTTGATAGCTGCCAATTGTAAACCAATACTTTTATACTTTTTTTGAGGAAAAACATAACCAATTTTTCCAAAAGCTTCATAGCGTTCTGTATTGATGCCTAAGCCATAATGATTTGTTGTGTTTTTGTCGGCACTTGGATTAAATGCAGTTTCTCCACCAACTTTTTTATCATTTAAAACCTTTACGCCAAACTGTGCTAAAAAGCCCTTGCTATTATCAAATTTATACCTGTTAACTAAACTAAATAGATTGCCTGTTGGCAAATCTCTGAAACCATCTGTGTTGAAATCTAAATTTTTATTGCTACTAAAATCATCATGTAACAACAATGCGGTAGTCCATTTTGTATTTATTTTTTGTGATAAGTTTAGGTTTAAATCAGTTTTACCACTTTCGCTCTGATAAATATTGGCTAATAATTTTTCGCTATTTTCTGGCTTTTTTAATTCCACATTTATTTGTCCTGCAATACTTTCAAAACCGTTTGCAACAGAACCAACACCTTTTGTTAACTGAATACTTTCTATCCAAGGTCCAGCAATAGAATTTAAACCCAAAGGAGTTGCAATGCCTCTTGGACCTGGCAAATTCTCTACAGTAAGTTGTGTATAATTTCCACTAAGACCCAATAACTGAATTTGTTTTGAACCTGTTACTGCATCGTTGTAAGTAACATCAACAGAAGGATTTGTTTCAAAACTTTCACTTAGATTGCAACAAGCAGCTTTTAATAATTCTTTGCCTGTCATTACTTGAGTTCTAATGGGATCAATAGCTGAAAGATAAGTGGAGCGTTGCTTTGAGGTTACGATTACTTCTTTCAATTGTTTATTTGCAGCCAATACTATTTTTAATTCGTTAATATCCGAAACAACAATTGTGTCTGGTTTGTAACCTGTATAACTTACAATTAAACGACTATTTTCTCCATTGTATTGAATGGTAAAAATACCAATGTCATTTGTTACAACTCCAATGGATGTTCCTAGCCAAAAAACACTTGCATTTGCCAATGGTTTGTAACTTCCTTTTTTATCTTCTTCTAAAACAACTCCTTTAATAAAGTGTAAATTGGATGTTGATTCTGTTACAATTTCCTTTTTTGCAGTATCTATTTTTGTTGTACTATCATGGTGAATAGCTTTTGTGGTATCAACCTTTGCTTCATTTTCTTGCGTTTCATTCTCACGATAATAACAGCATTTTGGCAAGTTATTATATACCGAAGTTTTTGCTTTTTTATTGCCTACATCATGCCCAACGGCTACAATTTTATTTTCAATTTTATCTAAAGAAATTTGAGCTGGATTATAAACTAAGGAAAGTATTTTTGTATCAATATTCCAAATAGCAGATTTTACACCTTTCGTTTTTAATGCATCTTCAATCCTGGTTTTACATTGTATACATTCTCCATGAACTTTAAAAGTAACAGCAGTGTCTTTAGTTGCTTGTTTGTTGCTTTGTGCATAAACAGTTATACTAGTAATTGCAAACCAAAGTAGTAATAAATATTTTATCTTTTTCATCATCATAAATTTTAATAAAGTATTGAGAGAAGTTCTACATTCTCTCAATACTTATTTAGTTTAATTTTTTTTCTGCTTCATAGCTTTTTTCTCAGTTATATCCATACCACATTTACTGCACTTGTCTTTTGTAGTACTACATTCTTCTGGGTGCATAGAGCAAGCATATACTTTAGTTAATGCCATGCTGCATTTGCTGCAATTATCTGCTTTGTTACTAGTAACTTCAGGGTGCATTGGGCAAGCATAGGTTTTTATTTTTGTTAAATCCATACCACACTTGCTACATTTACCTGCTTTGTTACTACATACTTCTGGGTGCATAGAACAAGTGTAAACAGTTGATGTTGCTGTACTTTGTTGTTTTTTACTTTGTGTTTGAGAAAACGCAGAAACAGAAACGATAGTTATAACTACCATCATCAGTACTTTAATTGATTTCATTTTGTATATTTTATGAATGATTAAAAGGAATAAGATGTTATTATTGTATTGGTAACATTTCTGAATGTTACCAATACAATAATTGTTGCGACTAATGTGTTGAATACTATTATAATAATTAATTGAATAGACAATACAATTGCTAAAGTATCAGCAAATAAAAATGCATGCTAATGAAATATCATATTCTAAATATGCAGAATAGAACTTGCTTAGAAGGAAGATTTTCTGTTGGAGGGCTTTTGTAATAATAATTTATATTGCCAATATTGGCAATAGCTGCAACTGTATAATTAGTTGTGTAAAGAATTGCTGGAGCAAGGGGAGCAGTATATTGAAATGTAATTTGGTCGCTGTTTTTTTGGTCAGTCTTTAATTTTATTGTTACTGTTTCATTTTTGCAACAACCTTTTTTGGTTGGTTTAGGTTTGCAATTTATTTCTTGGGTATTTACAGTAAATGAAACAGTTTTTAATTTGCCACAGCAATAGAAATAATTAAGGCTTACTCCAAAAGATGCAATGGAATAAGAAATTAATATTGCTATAACTATAATGCGTTTCACTAAATGTTTATCTTCTTTAAAAATTATTAAACAAAAGTACGAAAATGTTTTTTAGTAGTTGTTACAAAATTGGGGCTACTGTTGAAATATTAACAGATAGACCAATTACTTAAATAAAAAAAGCAATGAAATTATTTCATTGCTTTTTTGTTTAAATTTTATAAGTAGTATTAATCTACAGAAAGTTTATTTTACTTAAACGCATTAATTCCTGTAACATCCATTCCTGTAATCAATAAATGAATATCGTGTGTGCCCTCGTAAGTAATTACACTTTCTAAATTCATCATGTGTCTCATAATACTGTATTCGCCAGTAATGCCCATTCCACCCAGCATTTGTCTTGCTTCTCTAGCAATATTTGTAGCAATTTCACAACTATTTCTTTTAGCCATACTTACTTGTGCAGGTGTAGCTTTTCCTTCATTCATTAATACGCCTAAACGCCAAACCAACAATTGTCCTTTGGTAATTTCGGTAATCATTTCTGCCAACTTTTTTTGTTGTAACTGAAAGCCAGCAATGGGTTTACCAAATTGTTCTCTTTCTTTGGTATAACGCAATGCAGTATCATAGCAATCCATTGCAGCACCCAAAGCTCCCCAAGCAATACCAAAACGAGCTTTTGATAAACAACTCAACGGACCTTTTAATCCTTGAACATTGGGCAATATATTTTCTTTAGGCACTTTCACATTATCAAATACCAATTCACCAGTAGCACTTGCCCTTAAACTCCATTTGCCATGTGTTGTTGGTGTTGTAAAACCTTGCATTCCACGTTCTACAATTACACCTCTAACAATACCTTGTTCATCTTTAGCCCAAACAACTGCAACTTGTGCAAATGGAGCATTGCTAATCCACATTTTTGCACCATTTAAAATTACATGATCGCCAGCATCTTTAATATTTGTCAACATTCCTGCAGGATCGCTACCATG
>JAGOUF010000424.1 GCA_018061385.1 Chitinophagaceae bacterium
TCTGGAATTTCTGGGCCATTGTGGTTAACTGTAAAATTAAAAGGAATGGCTGGTCATGCAGGAAGTGTGCCAATGGCTATACGTCAGGACGCAATGGTGGGTGCTGCAGAAATTATTGTAGCATTGAATGAAATTGCCAATCAGGCTCCCGGAGCACCAACAGTTGGAACAGTTGGTACATTAACTGTTTTTCCAGCAAGTAGAAATATAATTGCAGAAGAGGTAACGTTTACAGTTGATTTACGTGATATTGATTTAGATAGACGGCACCGTTACGAAAAACAATTGATGGATAAAATTGAAGCGATCACTCAAAAACATAGACTCACTTATTCTATATCAGAAGATACCAATAGTGAACCGAGATATTGTGCCAATTGGATAAAAGCCATTATTCATGAACAATGCAGGGCTTTACATTTAGATGCACCTGAGTTAATGAGTGGCCCATTTCATGATTCTTTACCTATGTCGTATGCTTGTGATTATGGAATGATTTTCATAAGAAGTAAAGATGGCATTAGTCACAACCCATTAGAATATTCATCTTATGAAGATTTAGTACAAGGCACCAATGTTTTATTAGGAACAGTAAATGAAATTCTAAAAAAGTAATTATTTTTTTAGAATTTTTTACTATAAAAATATTGTGTAATTGAACAATAAAAGGGGAATAAATATGATATACATATTGGCAAATTATTAATCTATTCTTTCATTTCTTGCTGAGTACTTTTATGAATTTCAACAATGTAATCATCTTTTAAATAATCATAAAATGAATGCTTTGCAAATAAGCTTGCTATTAAATTTGAGCATAGTGCAGTAAGCATAATATAAAAAATTACATTATGGCTGTTGGTCATTTCAAGTACTATAATGGATGATGTAAAAGGGCTTTTAGTAACACTGGTTAAAAAGCCAGTCATACCACATAAAATAAGCAAATTTGTTTCGCTGTTTGTAAGGCTAAATAAGCCTGCAGTATATGCACCAATGCTTGCACCTGCACTTAATGCTGGTGCAAATATGCCACCTGCAGCACTTGTAGAAAATGAAATGATAGGGCTTACCAATCTTAAAATTGGAACTTGCAATTCGGTACTTTTATGGCCAGAAAATAAGCTAGAAATCATGGTGTCTTTTCCAGATCCTAATACTCTATGATCAAAAAAGTAGGCTAACGTGGCAACCAACAATCCACAAAGTGCTACATATGCTACGTGTTGAAATTTTTTCTTAAAAGATTTTTTCTTTTTTAGAATATAGAGGATGCTTTTCCATGTAAAAATTCCTGCAATAGCAGCAAAAATGGCTACTGGAATTATTAAAAAAATAATCCAAGCAGGAATAGTATCTAGTTGAGGATAACCTAAATATAAATAAGGACCTAAAAACATTAATGCCGTTAATCCTGCAATAATTACCCCTGTTAATAAGGCTGATTTAAAAAAACTAAAATGTGTTTTAGTGAGCTCTTCAATTGCAAAAACAATTCCTCCCAATGGTGTATTAAATGCAGCAGCAAGCCCAGATGCAGCTCCTGTAACAATCATGTTCCTTTTCGAAATTTTAGGATACCAATCGGGCAATACATCATTAATTATTTTAAATATCGATGCTGAAATTTGAATGGTAGGGCCTTCTCTGCCAACTGCACCACCACCAAAAATCATAATACAACTTGAAATAATTTTTACAACGATTACTCGTAAACTTAGAAGACTATTTACTTTATAAGTATGTTTTGGGTTCGATAATTCAATGGCAGCAGTAACTTGTGGTATACCACTTCCTCTTGCAAATGGAGCATATTTAGTAACAATCCACCATGCAATAACAAAGCAAACTGGGGTAATAATAAAACAAGCCCAACCCAGCTGCTCGTACATATAGTGGCTTCCTTTTTCTGCTAGTGCAAATACTTTTGCATACAAAACAGCAACACCACCACACATAATTGCTCCAACCCAAAAAGGCAATGCATTCAATAAATTTCGTTTCAATTTTTCGTTATTAATCGAATCGAATTTTTGTTTAAACAATTGCTTAGCCTTGTGTAATAAAATCATTTTTCAAATGTAGTAAATGTGAGGGTTTGCAAACTATATAATTCGTTGAACGAAAATTATAGTAGAAATTTTTACAGCACTAATACGCTAATGAAAAAATTGAGTGATGCAAATGAAAAATGACTGTTAAAAAACAGTCATTTAAATTGTTGTAGAGCGTACGGGAATCGAACCCGTGATTCCTCCGTGAAAGGGAGGCGTCTTAACCCCTTGACCAACGCTCCAACGGTTAATTGGGCTGCAAATATAGAAGTGTATCTTGTTTGTGCCAAAACTTTTTTTGTTTTTTAGAAACTTTTTTTAAAATGTGTATTGAGTAATAATTTAATGCAGATTTGTACTAATATTAATTCAATTCGGCAATTATTGAATGTGTACAAACAATTGAAAGTTGTTTTGTAATATTCAGAATAAATATGCTACAAACAATTATCTAATAAAAAGTAAACAGAACAATGAAAACAAAAAACTTATCACTAATTGTTATTTTAGGCTTAATTGTAATATTAGGAGGCTTTGCTTGCACTAAATATAATGGCTTAGTAACTTCTGATGTAGATGTGCAAAAAGTTTGGGCAAATGTAGAAACCAACTATCAGCGTAGAACCGATTTGTACAGTAGTGTAATTAAAACAATTGAAGGATCGGCCAACTTCGAAAAAAGTACATTGAAAGATGTTTTGGCTGCTCGTGCAAGTGCTACTCAAATAAAAGTAGATATTAACGATCCTGAAACTTTAGCAAAATATCAAGCTGCTCAGGGGCAATTACAAAGTGCATTTGGAAGATTAATGGCAGTTGCAGAAGCATACCCAGATTTAAAAACTACTAAATCTTTCCAAGATTTTCAAACTCAAATTGAAGGAACTGAAAACAGAATTAATGTTGCTCGTCAAGATTTTAATAAATCAGTTGAAGGGTTTA
>JAGOUF010000425.1 GCA_018061385.1 Chitinophagaceae bacterium
ATGGAAGCATTGATACAACTTTTAATAGTGTTGGTTCAGGATTTACATATCATGTTAACTATAGCTATAATGTAAGCTCTTTAGCACTTCAAGCTGACGGAAAAATTTTAGCTGGTGGATATTTTACTGATTATAATGGCACTCCTGCAAAAGGCTTTGTAAGATTAAATGCTAACGGCAGTTTAGACAATACATTTTCAGCAATTACTAGCACTTTTCCTAGCACGGCATTAGTAACTTCCCTTTTAATAAGACCCGATGGAAAAACTTGGATTACAGGAAAAGACATTAGCACAAATGGGGGCACCAATAAAACTGGCATCATGCTTTTGGCTGCCAATGGAACAATTGATCCATCATTTGCTGTAACTTCTGGTGCTGGGCTAGGATATAGTATTAACTCTTTGGTGCCAGTTAGCAATAATAAAATACTAATTGGTGGAAATTTTATATCATTTAATGGATCCCTTACTGGTAGTACAAAAATAGCCAGGGTAAATAACGATGGCAGCTTAGACCAAAGCTTCGCTTTGGGAAATAGTGTTTATACAACTGGCAGCATTGTTAGTATGAGCATGCAGGCAGATAGTACCATCCTGTTTTCTGGTTCATTCACAAATACAATTAGTGGGTCTAACAATAGTCTAGAAAAGCTTACAAAAAATCATGTGTTAGATTTAAGATTTAATGAACCTACTGGGGCTAAAGCAAGGGTAAAAACATTTACTGTTCAACCCGATTCTAAAATAATGATTGGTGGTCAGTTCCTTGCTTTCAATAAAGTAAATAGGAACAGAATTGCTCGTATTACATTCGATGGCGAATTGGATACTACTTATGCTCCATTCTCAGGTGCAAACGGAGATGTGAATTCCATTTTAGTACAATCGAATGGAAAAATACTGGCAGCAGGTGCTTTTACAAAATTTAACGACACCATTACAGGAAAGCTCATAAGAACAGATGCCTTAGGTAATATTGATACTGCTTTTTTAAATAAAATAGGTTTAGGTGCCAATAACACCATTAATGTAATGGCTTTTCAAGCCGATGGCAAAATTATTATTGGAGGCGATTTTGGTTATTTTAATGGCATAACTGCCAATTACCTGGCAAGGTTAAATACGGATGGCAGTTTTGACAATACTTTCGATATTGGTTCTGGAGGCTTTGGTTCAGTGAGAGATGTAGTGGTACAGCTAGATGGCAAAATATTGGTTGGCGGTAATTTCCAATTTTTTGGTTCTAGCAGTTCTCGTGGAATTGTAAGGTTAAATTCCGATGGCAGTATTGACGCTAGTTTCCTTTCTGGAACAGGGTTCAGAGGACTGCCTGTAAATGATATTGAACTGGCACCCAACGGTAGCATTTTTGTGAGTGTTTCCAACTCCACTAGTGGTCCCGATGGTTACAATGGCAGTACTTACACAAAACCTATTACCAAATTAAAGCCCAATGGCACAATAGACAGTTCATTTTACATTTCAGGTACTCTTGAAAATGTTTATTCGTCCAATGTCTTACCTAATGGGAACTTACTACTTGTACGGTCAAACTCTGGCACTGGTGATAACACAAGTAGCAGTACAAGAACACTAAACCCATCTGGTACATATATAACTGGCAGCTCTTCGATAAATGGTGGACGAATTGATAAAATGCAAATATTTGAAAACGGGCGTAGGATTTTGTTATGTGGCGATTTTACCAGTATCTCATGTGGTAGTAGTAATGTAATTGGGCGTAACAGGATTGGCAGGGTTGTGGATCCTTCAATTGCTGCAGTTTTACCATTAACGTTACAAACGTTTACTGCCAATTTAAATAACAACGATGCTCTATTAAAATGGAATACCCTAAATGAAGCGAATACAGATAAGTTTATTGTAGAAAGAAGCACCAACAACAATTACTTTCAAACAATAGGTACAGTGCCAAGCAAAGGAATTGGTGATAGCGAATACCAAATAATGGATTATGGTGTAAATAAACTAAATAGCAATGTACTTTACTACCGTTTGAAAATGCAAGATAAAGATGGGAAAACGACCTACTCTCCAATTGTATTAATGAGGCTAAAAACCAAAACATCCATTTCATTGTCACCAAACCCTACAAGGGGAATGGCAACTTTGCAATTGCAAACAAGTGCAGCAGTAGAGCAGTTACAAATAAATTTATACGACTTATCGGGCAAGTTGGTATTGCAGCAAGTAAATACAATTTCATTGGGCAGTACTTCATTGCCTTTAAACCTTGCACAGTTACAAAACGGCATGTATTACTTACAAGTTAGTAGCATCCTTAGAAATGAAACTTTGAAAGTGATTAAACAATAACTAGTAAGGTTTATAAATAATGTACCAGTAACTTTTAAAAAAGGTTACTGGTATTTTTTTGTTTAAGGCTAAGCTTTCTGTTATTACAAATCAATGTTGGTCGAAAGACCAACATTGGCGAAGAATAAGGAGAATGGTGTTTGATTTAGAATACCAACATGGGCATAAAGCTAAATTTTTACATACAGAAGATTGATTTTTTTCTGAGAAGTCAAAAAAAATCCTCCCAAATTACTTTGGGAGGATAACAACAAAAAACACATTGTACTAAAGAATCAAAAAAACGTATAAAATTTAATCGGGTTTTTTTCCGTCTAAAAAAGTATTGATACTTGAAATAGGTGAACTATTGGTTTCTTCTTTATTTACAGTGTACTTACTATAAAAATTTTCTACCGACGTAAGTGTGTTGCCGAACAATTCCATGTTGCGACGGATGTAAGCTGGTACAGCATCAAACTCACTACTAGTATCGCTGGCATTGTTAACATTGAAAGACAGATTACGTAATTTCTGTATTCTTTCTGCCGTCCTACGTTTTTGCTCTTCTACATCGTCCAGCAAAGCCGGTTCCTCTGTAGACAAATTTGCAGGTTGATCATAGTGTTGAGTTTTAACTACAACTTCATCCGCCGCACCTGGAGTTTCATCTCTT
>JAGOUF010000426.1 GCA_018061385.1 Chitinophagaceae bacterium
ACTTGACGTAAATCATGTGTACCCAATTATTAAAAAATTAATAGAAAAAAAAGTTTGTTTTGTTTGGGAAGAATTAAAAGAAAAGTATAAGGAAAAAACTGAAACTTATATTACACTTCATCCTACATATTTTAAAGAAGAAGAGCTAGCCAATTTGCTAAACAATTGGACCAAAGCCCCAAAACAAATGGAGCTTCTTCTCTCCTATTTACATTTTCAGAAAACAGAAGGGGAAGTTACGCAAGCCAAATTGTTAAAAAAAAGCAATGCTTCTTTAGCACAATTAAAAGGTTTAATTGAAAAAAATATTTTACTGTCAGAGAAAAGAAGTGTTGATAGAATTAAACCTTTTTTAAAAAATGGTGAAGTAGATATTGTGTTATCAAATGCACAGCAAACAGCTCTTGCACAAATTAACCAAAGCTTTCAAGAAAAAAATGTAACACTATTGCATGGCGTTACAGCTAGTGGCAAAACTCAAATCTATATTCAGCTAATTGAGCAACAAATAAAAGAAGAAAAGCAGGTTTTGTATATGCTTCCAGAAATTGCTTTAACAGCACAAATGATAAGGCGTTTGCAAAAACATTTTGGCGGAAATATTGCAATATATCATTCAAAATTTAACCCCAACGAAAGAGTTGAAATTTGGAACAAAGTAAAAAACGGAACCATTAAAGCTGTATTAGGTGCAAGAAGTTCTTTGTTTTTACCTTTTAAAGGTTTAGGTTTAATTATTGTTGATGAAGAACATGACGCAAGTTATAAGCAACAAGATCCTGCACCGCGTTACCATGCAAGAGATACAGCAATTTATTACGCTTCTCTTTTTAATGCAAAAGTTTTACTTGGCAGTGCTACACCTTCTTTAGAAAGTTATACCAATGCAATACAGGGTAAATATGGTTTAGTAGAATTGAATGAACGTTATGGCGATGTTGCTATGCCAACAATAGAATTAATTGATTTAAAAAAAGTAGTTGTACAACCTACAGAACCCAATACAAAACAATACACCAAACAAGAAAAAATTGCTTTGTCGCCACAACTTATTTCAAGTATTCAACAATCGCTTGCAGATAAAAAACAAGTCATACTTTTTCAAAACAGAAGAGGTTACAGTCCTTACACCATTTGTAAAACTTGTGGTTGGATTCCACAATGCAATCAATGTAGTGTAACCCTCACTTATCATAAAGCAAAAAACAAATTAAGTTGTCATTATTGTGGTACTTCCTATCCATTGTTACAAACTTGTGCAGCTTGTGGCAGCCATGATTTTGTACAGAAAAATTTTGGTACAGAAAAAATTGAAGAATTGTTGGCTGAGCAATTTACCGATGCCAAAATTGCAAGAATGGATTATGATACAGTTAAAGGGAAACACGATCACGATACACTAATTAAACTTTTTGAACAACAAAGAATTGATATTTTGGTTGGTACACAAATGGTGGTAAAAGGGTTAGATTTTGAGCATGTAAATTTAGTAGGCATTATAGATGCCGATGGTATTTTAAACTTTACCGATTTTAGGGTAAACGAAAGAGCTTTTCAATTAATGGAACAAGTAAGTGGTCGTGCTGGGCGAAAAGATGGCATTGGAAAAGTTCTGGTTCAAGTGAGCAATACCTATCATCCCGTGTTGCAGTTTGTACAACAACACGATTATAAAAAACTATTTGAGTTTGAAATTGAAAGCAGAAAAGCATATCATTATCCTCCTTTCTCAAGGCTTATTACTGTTACATTTAAACACAAAGAAAAAAACATTGCAGAAGAAGCAGCCAACATCATGACGCATGGCTTAAGCCAACATTTTGGTAATTATATTAGTGGCCCTGCACAACCAGTTGTGGATAGAATTCGCAATCAATACATTTGGGAAATACTGTTAAAACTACCAAAAGATGCTGCATTTATACATCAATGTAAAAAAGAAATTCTTCAACAAATTGTAATAATACATAGCAATAAAAACTATCGCAGTGTTACAATTCTTCCCAATGTAGATCCTGTTTAATTGCTTAAAACACAATCCTAAATAATACCCAATAGCCACAACAGAAATATATTTTGTTGCATTACCTTTAAGCAATAAAATGTACCCCATGTTACGTATAAGTTTTTTATTGGTTGCTCTAATCCCTTATTTGCTATATTTACAAAAAATACTCATGTTACGTATAAGTTTTTTATTGGTTGCTCTAATACAACTAACTGTTCAAGCTCAAGATACACTTCAGTTTTCTAGTCGTTCCACCAATGGAACTAAAATTATTTATGTTGGTCAATCCAACGCAGGCAAAGCCAATGGTTTTGGAAAAACCAAATTAGGCAATGGAAATTTGTATGAAGGCAATTGGGTAAACAACGAAATAACAGGTTATGGTAAAATGGTGTATAGAAATGGAGATGTTTATGCTGGTGATTTTTTAGAAGCTACAAAAAATGGCCGAGGTGAGTTAACTGTAAAAAATGCTTATACATACAATGGTAGTTGGAGAAATGATCAAATGGATGGCAAAGGTGTTTTAAGCTCTAACAATGGAGATAAATACAGTGGTGATTTTGTAAATGGAATAATGACAGGCAATGGAGAGTTTACTTGGAGAAATGGTAAACGATATATGGGTGCTGTTTTAAATGCAAAATTTAATGGAAAAGGCACTTTGAGATATGAAAATGGAAATGAATATACAGGAGACTTTATTAATGATGAGAGAGATGGAAAAGGAAATATGAAATGGCAAGATGGAAGTACTTACAGTGGCTCTTGGAAAAATGACAAACGCCATGGAAGAGGTTACATGAAATGGAATGATAGAAGTTGGTATGATGGCGACTGGAGGAATGACAACACAGAAGGCAATGGCATATTTGTTTTTACTGATGGCAGAAAATATGAAGGCTCTTTTAGATCGAATAAATTTGATGGCTATGGAATTTTACGTTGGAAAAATGGCGATCAATTTGAA
>JAGOUF010000031.1 GCA_018061385.1 Chitinophagaceae bacterium
CTGAAGAAAAATCTGCAGGTGGAATTATTATTCCTGATACTGCAAAAGAAAAACCTCAACGTGGGGTTGTTGTTGCTGCAGGCAATGGTAAAAAAGATGAGCCAGTAACTGTAAAAGTTGGCGATTCCGTTTTATATGGTAAATATGCTGGTACTGAAATTACTATTGAAGGGCAAGACCTTTTGATTATGAGAGAAAGCGATATTTTGGCGATAGTTTAAAGCCCCAACCATAAACGGGGAATTAAAAATTAAGAATTAAAAATTAAAAAATTATTTAGAAATGGCAAAACAAATTTTCTTCGACATCGAAGCAAGAAATAAAATGAAAAAAGGCGTTGATACTTTAGCCAACGCTGTAAAAGTAACTTTAGGACCAAAGGGTCGCAATGTAGTAATTGAAAAAAAGTTTGGTGCACCTCAAGTAACTAAAGATGGTGTTACTGTAGCTAAAGAAATTGAATTGGAAGACCCAATTGAAAATATGGGTGCTCAAATGGTGAAAGAAGTTGCTTCTAAAACTGCTGATATTGCAGGTGATGGTACAACTACTGCAACTGTTTTGGCTCAAGCAATTATTGCTGAAGGTTTGAAAATGGTTGCTGCTGGTGCAAATCCAATGGATTTGAAACGTGGAATTGATAAAGCAGTTTCTATTGTAGTTGAGAACTTAAAATCTCAATCTCAAACTGTTGGTAACGATGCCAAGAAAATTCAACAAGTAGCAACAATTTCTGCTAACAACGACGAAACCATTGGCAAATTAATTGCTGAGGCTTTTATTAAAGTTGGTAAAGAAGGTGTTATTACTGTAGAAGAAGCTAAAGGAACAGATACAACTGTTGATATAGTTGAAGGTATGCAATTTGATAGAGGTTATATTTCTCCATACTTTGTTACCAACAGCGAAAAAATGCAAGCTGAATTACAGAACCCTTACATATTAATTTATGATAAGAAAATTTCTGCAATGAAAGATATTTTAAGCATCTTAGAAAAAGTTGCTCAAAGTGGTCGTCCATTGGTAATTATTGCTGAAGATTTAGAAGGAGAAGCATTGGCTACATTGGTTGTAAACAAATTACGTGGTACAATTAAAGTTGCTGCTGTTAAAGCTCCAGGTTTTGGCGATAGAAGAAAAGAAATGTTGACTGACATTGCAATTTTAACAGCTGGTACAGTTGTTAGCGAAGAGTTGGGTCATAAATTAGAAACTGCAGATTTAACTTTCTTGGGTCAAGCTTCATCTGTAACAATTGATAAAGACAATACTACAATTGTTGGTGGTAAAGGTGCTAAAAAAGATATTACTGCAAGAGTAAATCAAATTAAAGCCCAAGTTGAAAACACAACTAGCGATTACGATAAAGAAAAATTACAAGAACGTTTGGCTAAGTTAGCTGGTGGCGTTGCTGTATTATATGTTGGTGCTGCTACTGAAGTAGAAATGAAAGAAAAGAAAGACAGAGTAGATGATGCTTTACATGCAACACGTGCTGCTGTTGAAGAAGGAATTGTACCAGGTGGTGGTGTTGCTTATATTAGAGCAATTGAAGCTTTAGAACCAAAAGTAAAAGGCCAAATTGCTGATGAGCAAACTGGTATGGCTATTGTTCGTAGAGCTTTAGAATCACCTATTAGAACATTAACTGAAAATGCTGGTATTGATGGTAGCATTGTAGTTCAAAAAGTACGTGAAGGTTCTAAAGACTTTGGATATAATGCAAGAACAGAAAATTATGAAACATCTATGTTTAAAGCAGGAATTATTGATCCAACTAAAGTAAGCCGTGTAGCTTTAGAAAATGCAGCTTCAATTGCAGGTATGTTGTTAACAACAGAATGTGTAATTGCTGACAAGCCTAAAGAAGAAGCAGCTCACAGTCATGGTGCTCCTGATATGGGCGGCATGGGTGGATACTAAGCCCTTAATCCTTAAATGGAGTAAGAAATAAAATAAAAAATCCCGTTTCAATATTTTTGGAACGGGATTTTTTATTTGAGAAATATTTTTAATTCCTGCAATGAAATGAATACATTAATAGTCATATTGTTGTAGCAGTATAAAATGAATAGTACAACTAAGCTTATTAAAGATTGTTTAAAAAACAAGAAAGAAGCACAACATGAGTTGTACCAATTGTATGCACCTATAATGTTGGGAGTTTGTTATAGATACACCAAAAGTTTAGAAGATGCTGAAGATGTATTGCAAGAAGGTTTTATTAAAGTGTTTACCAATATGCACCAATACAAACAGGAAGGTGAATTCGGAGCTTGGATAAGAAGAATTATGGTAAACTGTGCCATTACTTATTTAAAAAAACACAATAGATATAAAAAGGATTTACAACTAACCGAAGTTGGATTACACCCAATAAGCAATGACAATCCTGCCATTAATTTAAATACTAAAGATTTAGTAAATATCATTCGTTCCTTGCCATTGGCATATCAAACCATATTTAACTTAATGGCTGTAGAAGGTTACAATGCTACTGAAGTTTCAGAAATATTGAACTTAAATATTAATACTGTTCGTAGCCAATATAGTAGATCAAGAGCAATGTTAATTAAGGCAATAGATAGCAATGAACTGCAAATAAATAATAACAATTATGCAAGAACCATTTGAAAAAAATATTGAGCAACAACTGAAGTCGTTTACGCTTCAACCAAACGAAACTGTTTGGCAAGAAGTTGAGCAGGCTTTGCATTCAAAAAAGAAGAGGTTTTTGCCTTTTTGGTTTTTTGGGATAATTGGATTGTTTATGTTAGGCATTGCAACAAAACTATTTTATACTGCAAATACAACTGCTAGCAAAAAAGAACAAATTGCAGAAAAAAAAATTGCCAATAATGAACAAAAAAATACTGTAGAAAATTTAACTGAAAGTTTTCTAAAGCAGCAACAAAATTTAAATGAAACAAAGAAATTTGATGTAAATAATAAAAAAGCTTCAAGCAATATTTTAGTAAATTCAATTCAAACAAAATCTGTAGATACAAACAAAAAATTAAGCACAAATAGTTCTACACAGTTTATAACAAAACAAGTTCATGTAAATAGTGATAATAATTATTTAACCAATGTAATTGAAGATAAGACTGATGCTAAAAACAAATCATCCTCCTACGCTATTCATGATGTAACATCTAAATTTGAGCAACAAGCTTTGATTAATGTTCATTTACAACTCAATGATCTGAATCAATTAAAAACAATTGACCAATTAACACTTACAGACAATCATTTTCCACTTGAAAAAGATTTTCCTAAAAAGCAATCCAGCAAAAAAGAATGGTTTGTACAAATTAATGGAGGAGTATTTCAACCTCAACAAAATTTATTTAGTAAAAGTGCTGCTGCCGATTTTGCGTCAGGTTCCTCTTTAATTGTTGCTAACAATACCACATCTAAATCTATTGAAATGCCCAATGGCATTGCAATTGGTATTGGTACAGGGTTTAATAAAACCATAAATAAAAAATGGAATTATAGCATTGGCATTCAATACCAATATTATGGAAACAAACAACAACTAAGTGCTGATAGTGCTTTATCAACGCCAAACAATGGTATTCAAAATTACGTTAATTATTATCCAAGCGGAACAACAAAAAATGTAAACAATCAAGCACATTTGTTAACTGTACCAATTAACTTCAATTTTTCGATTAACCCAAATGCAATTAATCAATGGCAATTGCAAGCAGGCATAAGTGGTTCATTGGCTATTTACAACAACTGGTTAATTGCCAATGTTGCAACTGGGAAATATTATTACGATAGAAGCTTAAACAATCTTTTTATAGGCAATATTCAAGCTGGTATTACTTTTAATCACAACAACCAATATGGCATTTCTTTAATAGCTCAAAGAAGTTTAACGCCAATTCACAAACAATTTAACAACGTTTATTTTTCTCAACTATCGTTACAACTAACTAAATACTTATCCTCAAAAAAATAATTATGAAACAACACATTCAAACATTAAAAGCAATAGCTACAGTTGTGGTATTTGCATGTATTTTTCAAAGCTGTTTAAAAGATACAGTTACCGAAAAATATACTTTTTACAGACCAATTTATAAAACAAAAGAGGCTGTAATGAACAATATTAAAAGTGGTGCTGCACAAGCCATCAAACAAACTGGTAAACTGTTTATAAAAGATAATTTTGTTTTTTTGAATGATGTAAATCGTGGTGTACATATTTTAGATTATACAAATCCAACACAACCCATAAAAGTTGCTTTCATCGACATTCCAGGCAATGTGGATATGGCTGTAAGAGGAAATATTTTATATGTAGATTGTTTTACCTCTTTAATTGCTTTAGATATTAGCAATCCTTTAAATGTTCAGAAAACAACTATTTTAAATGGTGTTTTTCCTCATAGAGCTTATTATGGTTTTCAGCAAGACACGTCTTTAATTATTACTGAATGGCAACGTGTTGATACTGTTATTAAACGAAACTATAACAATGACAATCAAATGCTTTTTGATGGAATCTCCATACAAACATTTAATGGAGGAAGCCTTACGTCATCTGCTTCAACATCCAATGGAGTTGGTGGTTCAATGGCAAGGTTTGGTTTATTGAACAATAGATTGTACACTGTTAGCAATTCAGATATAAAAGTTTTCAATACAACAATAGCAGCAACACCAACCTTTGTAAACACAGTAGCAACAGGCGTTTTCGATATTGAAACAATTTTTCCTTTCAGCAATAATTTATTTTTAGGTAGTAACACGGGCATGCACATTTTTAGCGTTGCTAACCCCAACACTCCTACAAAAACTGGAACATTTGTTCATGCAAGAGTTTGTGATCCTGTAATTGCCGACAACAATTTTGCTTATGTAACGTTGAGAAGTGGCAGCACTTGCCAAGGTTTTAACAACCAATTAGATGTTGTAGATATTAACAACATCAGCAATCCAACTTTATTAAAATCTTACCCTCTTAAAAATCCTCATGGCTTAAGTAAAGATGGAAATACTTTATTTATCTGCGATGGTAGCGATGGACTAAAAATATTTGATGCAGCCAATGCTTCAAACATAACTCTACTTAAAACAATCAGCAATTTAGATACCTATGATGTAATTGCTATGAATGGATACGCTTTGGTGGTTGCAAAAAATGGTTTGCATTGTATTGATTACAGAAATATGAATGACATAAAATTAATTAGCACCGTTAGCATAACTCAACAATAATGAAAACGTATTTTGTATTTATAGTGTGCTTATTCTTTGTGTTCACAAAGCAACTATTGGCACAACAAAAAAGCAATTATCAATGGGTTATTGTACCACAATTTAATATATTGAATGGTCAACAAATAACATCAACATCAATTCACCTAAATACAGGTATTGCCAATAATAAAAACCAATATACAATTGGTGTTGGAATAGATTATTATATCTACAGAACTGTACCTATAATTGCAGAATACAAGCATTTTATTGGCAACAAAAAAAACAAACCATTTGTCTACGCAGGTTTGGGTTATAACGTTGCTTGGTTATTTGATAGCCAGAAAAAACAAACTTGGAATTGGGGTTCACCCAGCACATTTGCAGATTATAGCAATGGTTTTACTTATCAATTTGGCATTGGTTATGCCGTGCTTATAAAAAATAAAAAAGGCGTTTTATTCAACTTAGGTTTTAGTAATAAATCGCTTACAGAAAATACAAGCTCTTGGGTTTTTAATGGTACAAACTCTGTATTGATGCCATCGTCTAAAAAATTTGATTTAAATAGATTGGCTATTGGCATAGCTTATATTTTATAACTGCCAATTGTAAAATTATATGCTGAAAAAATGTTTGTTTAGTTAGTTGGAATAGAACAAAAAAACCACTTACAATTGTAAGTGGTTTTTGCTTTATACTATAATTGTAGAACTACCATTTATCTACTTCTTCAGAAGAAAGATTATTGGTATCTGAGTTATTTACCTCTGTTTCTGCTGGTGCTGGTGCAGCAACTTCTATTGCTGGTTCTGCAACTTCTGCAACTGGTACAGCAACCTCTGTAGCCAATTCTGAAACATATTCACCACCTTCACCTTCTGGATATTCATGGTTAAAAGCATCAAAATCAAAATCTGGCATTAAGTCTGTTTTTACATAATCCATTGTTTCGCCCAATGCTTTAATAAACTTGTTAAAATCTTCTTTGTATAAAAAGATTTTATGTCTATCGTAACCATTGTCATCAAAACGTTTTCTGCTTTCTGTAATGGTTAAGAAATAATCATTTCCACGAGTTGCTCTTACATCAAAAAAGTAAGTTCTTCTTTTTCCAGCTCTTATACGTTTGCTGTAAACACTTTCATTTTTTCTTTCGTTATTATCGTTGTTTTCGTACGCCACTGCAATTAAATTTTTGGTTTAAAGTGTAGCAAATATAGGATTGTTATACAATTACCAAAATTTTGTAAAAGATTGTTTTTATATTACTCAAAAGATAAAAATCAGCATTCCTCCCTGTGTTCTTTATCCCTTTGTGCTTAACCCTTTGTCTGTTATTTACCAAATTTCTTTTTTAATGCAGCCAAAGCATCATTCACATTTAAGTTGCTTAGATTTTCTTCCTGTTTTTTAAAATTACTTTGTGCTTTATTGTTATTAAAAGTTGGTCGTTGTTTTGTTGGCATTTCTTGTGTTTGTTTAATAGATAAAGCAATTCGTTTACGTGGAATATCAACCTCTAAAACCTTCACCATTACTTTATCATTTAGTTTCAAGGCTTCATTGGGATCTGTTATATACTGATGTGCAATTTCACTAACATGTACTAAACCATCTTGCTTAACTCCAATATCTACAAACGCTCCAAAACGAGTGATATTGGTTACTACTCCTGGCACTACCATGCCCACTTGTACATCTTCAATTTTATAAATAGCAGCATATTCAAACTGCTCAATTTCACTTCGTGGATCGAGACCTGGTTTGTTCAATTCTTTAATAATATCCTGAATAGTTAGTAAGCCAATATCTTCTTTGATGTACTTTTTAGCATCCACCGTTTTCAGTAAAATTTCATTGCCAATTAACGTTTTTACTTCTACTTTTAAATCGTTAGCAATTTGTTCTACTATGCTGTATGCTTCAGGATGTACAGCACTTTCGTCGAGTGGGTTATTGCCTCCTTTAACACGTAAAAATCCTGCACATTGTTCATAGGCTTTACCTCCTAAACGAGGTACTTTTAATAATTGATTCCTATCGGTAAATTTGCCAATTTCGTTTCTATGTTTTACAATATTTTCAGCTAGTGTGCTACCAATACCACTTACATAACTCAATAAATGTTTACTTGCTGTATTTAAATTAACGCCTACTTGATTAACACAACTTACTACGGTTGCATCTAATTTTTCTTTTAGCCTAAACTGATTAACATCATGCTGGTATTGCCCAACACCAATGCTTTTAGGATCTATTTTAACCAACTCTGCCAATGGATCCATCAATCTTCTTCCAATGCTTACTGCACCTCGAACTGTAACATCATATTCACCAAATTCTTCTCTTGCAATTTCACTTGCACTGTAAATAGAAGCCCCATCTTCATTCACTAAAAATATGGGTAAATTTAATTGTAATCCTTTCACCAATTGTTCAGTTTCTCTACCAGCAGTTCCATCGCCAATTGCAAAAACTTCAATGGAATATTTGGCTACCAAATCTTTTAATTTATAACCCGCTTCATAGGTTTTATTGCCTTCGTGAATGTAAATTAAATCGTTGTGTAACAAGTCGCCTTTTTCATCTAAGCAAACCACTTTACAACCAGTTCTATAACCTGGGTCAATGGCTAATATTTTTTTACTACCTAAAGGAGAACTCAACAACAACTGACGTAAATTTTCTGCAAAAACATTGATGGCATCTTCATCGCCTCTTGCTTTTAATGCAGTTCTAAATTCAGTTTCTAAGCTTGGTTGTAACAATCTTTTGTACGAATCTTTAATGGCTTTCTTCACTTGTTCAACACTACTATTTAAACTTCCTGTAATATACTTTTGCTCAATATCGTACAATGCATCTTCTTCCTCTGGTGAAATATTCATTCTTAAAAAACCTTCTAAAAACCCACGTAAAACAGCTAAGATTCTATGCGATGGAATTTTATGAATTGGCTCACTAAAATCAAAATAATCTTTATACTTCGCAGCCTCCTCTTTTTTATCTTCCAACACTTTACATTGGAGTGTAGCAGTATCTTCAAAAAGCTTACGCAGCTTGGCTCTTATTTCAGCATCTTCATTTATTGTTTCTGCAATAATATCTCTTGCTCCTTGCAAAGCAGTATCAGCGTCTTTTACATTTTCAGTAATAAATCTTTCTGCTTCTTGTCTTACGTCAATCTCATGTTGAGCCAACAATAAAACACTCAACGGTTCTAACCCATTTTCTTTGGCTGTTTGTGCTTTGGTTTTACGTTTTGTTTTATAAGGCAAATAAATATCTTCTAACTCAACAATGGTAGTTGCTTTATCAATTTTAGCTTGTAAAGCTTCCGTCATTTTACCTTGCTCGGTAATGGTTTTTTCTATAAATATTTTACGTTCTGTAAATTCTTTAATGGCTTTGGCTTCTTGTTGTATTTGTTCAATTTGCACTTCATCTAAACCGCCAGTTTTATCTTTTCTATATCGTGCAATAAAAGGAATCGTAGCATTTTCAGCCAATAAATTTAATACTGCTTCAACTTGTTGTAAACGAACGTTCAGTTTTGCTGAAACACTCAGAGCAAATTCAATCATGATGTAAATTATTTAAGAACGGTTGAGGACAAATGCATCGTTCCGAACGATAATAAAAGGCAGCGAAAATAAGTGGAGAGCTGTAAATTGTAATAAACAAGTAGAAGTTTAGTTATGCACAAAAATTGTAGTAATCACGATTTTGCTATTCCTTCAAGTTTATGAATAAAATATTTTGCACTTGGACAATTAGGATGTTTTGCTGCTTCGGTAATATCTAAACCTAGAGATAGTAGATTATTAATGAGATTAAGTTTACCCCCAGTATTTTTATTAAATCCTCTACCAGTTTTTTCTAATTTAAGTTGCCTAATTTTTTCAAAGGGAACTAATTCTTTTTCAGGAAACTCAAAATGGAAAGTATCATCTTGCAAAAACTTTTGCATTGTTGAATTACATGCTAAAAACCATGATTCAATTTTTTTAACTGCAATCACTACAATTTCATTTGCACTTGCATTGATTCTTTTTTTTGTATTGGTTATACAAATGTCATCATCTAAATCTGTAAGAATAATAATCTTGTTGGCAGATTTAATTTTAAGTCTATCAATATATCCTACTATATTATGAGGCAATAAATTACCTGCACCCTCTGCGTTAATTATATCTTCAATAATATCAATTCCAAGTTGATTGAGATACAATTTAAAATTTGATGAATTCAGAAGTTTTTGTTCGGTAAAACCTTCACAAATAAAGCCAACTTTTATCATAGTACACCTCCTCCTAAAGCATTTGTAAGCCATGCTTCGTCCATCTTCATACCAAATGATTCCTTGACTGCAAATTGTCTTGCTTGGGTTTCACCATTTATCTTATTTACAGTTACAATTTCGTCAATTTCAAGGCATCGAACAAGTGATTGCGAATGAGTATTCAACCAAATATGATGTCCTTCTTCCTCACATTTTTCTCTAAAAAAATCAACCAATAAATGAATGGCTTGTGGATGCAAACCATTTTCAGGTTCTTCAAAACAAAGAAATTGAGGATGGTTAGTTTGATATACTGCTGCCATTAATGCTAATATATTTTTTGTTCCATCTGAAAGTAAATGTCGGGGAAATGGCTTTGTACTTCCTTTTTCAAATATAAAAAAATCATGAGTCCCGTCAATATTCGATTGTTTTACTTCAATGTCTTGAAATTCTGGAATCAGTATACGCAACCATTCTATAAAATCAATTCTAGAATCTTTATTCTGAAATATTTGATTCAATATTTGAGGCAAATTAGATGCATCGAAAGTTAAGCGATTGGTGGATGTTGGAATTTTTTTTAAATCTTGTTTTCCAATAAATATCCTTGAAAATTTATCAAAAAAAACTTCATATTCATCTTCATAAATGTTATTACTTTCTACCCATTTTTCAATACTTTTTTTTCTTGTTTCTTGATCTAAAAAACCTTTATTCAACACAAACCCTTTTTCGAAATTTTTTGAATTGAAACCATCCTCGTTAGGGGATGCAAAAGCTACGATAGTTTTATTGACTTCATTCAAGTGTAATGAAAAATGAAATTTGATATTACTCTTAAAATCTACTTCAAATAAAACGCTATGGAGTGGATTATCATTAACATGAATTATTAAACTATTTGAAGGTCTTGATTTAAATGAAAAAAAAGAAGCTTCAGAACCAAACAAACCAATTGCTGCAGAATTATACCTATAATAATAATTCATAAACTCTAACGCTTCAAAAATATTGCTTTTACCGCTAGCATTAGGGCCTACAAATGCACAAAACTGTGGTACATTTTCTAAATGAAAATCCACTAAAGACTTATAATTCTGTATGTGCAATTTTTGAATTCTCATACTTCAAAAGTAATGAAGCTACAGTTATTATTAGGAAAGATTTCAAGAGTTTATTAGATAGTTTATCCAAATTTCATTCAAATAGTTCTAAGCTACAATCCTTTCAACATCAGATTTTCTTTCTGGAAATTTATCGGCGTATTGATAAATTAAATTTCGTATAAATGTATTTTCTGGTAAAATTTCTACATGCGATTTAACATCGCTAGTGTTTAAAAATTCAATTTCTTTAGGTACTTTACCCATACCTGCAAACCTTCCTTTCTCTACTAAAATGCAGCTTTGTTCTTCTCCACTTACATCATCCTCTCTAATTACAAAACTTGGTAATTGAGATTCCATATAAGCAATTGCTGA
>JAGOUF010000032.1 GCA_018061385.1 Chitinophagaceae bacterium
TTAATTTAAATGCAATTCCACCAGCAGTGGTAAAACCTTGCATAACAGCCCATCCTTTACGACCATTAACGGTATTACCAAAAATTGTAGTTAACAAACCATTTTGTGAGTTTGGTTGACCAATACCATAAAAGATATTTTCAACGCCATTTGCATGAGTAACAGTTACTTGAGAACCAATTAAAGCGTACCCACCAAACACATATACGTTTGTTTTTGGATTGCCTCTATAATTACTTAGTGTATTTAATGAAACAACTAAATCTAAATTTGCACTATGGGTTTTAGTTTTGTACTTCTCCTGACCAACACTTAAACCATAAGAATTTGGATCGCCAGAATTAATAGAACCTAAATAAGAACCACGAACAGAAAAAATGTGGTTCAACGATTTCCTTAAACTAATACCGCCACCTATACCAAGCTTTGGCATTACATCGCCAATAATGTAAGATGCACCAGCTGTAAATCCAAGTTCCCATTGATTGCGTGGTTGTGCAGGATAAGGGTAGTTGTTGTTTAAAAATTCATTGTGTTGGGGCATTTTTTTTGCTGGAATTTTAGAACTGTCTTTCCAATCCCATCCCCAATCGTTTCCTTGAGCAAAACTTGCTGTTTGTAAAACCACAAAAAGTAATGCTAATAGAGTGTACTTTTTACTTGCCATAATTATAATTTAATAAATAATTGTTAGTGAAATTCTTTTTTAATTATTTCCACAAAAGTAATCATTGCAAATAAAATACCAAAATATTAGTGAAATTAGTTTTTTTTTTAATTTTTTGAAACTTTGGGATATCATAAAACAGAAATATTATAATAGGTATATTGCGTTTTTATTAGTTACAGATGAAATTAGCAAAAAGAATTATAGCTGAAGAATTAGAAGAATTTGAGATTCATTTTAGAGAAGCCGTTAAAAGCAGAGTGGCTTTATTAGACAGAATCATGCAGTACATAGTAAAACGCAAAGGCAAACAACTACGCCCAATGTTCGTTTTGTTATCAGCAAAGCTTGGTGGTCCAATAAATGACACTTCGTATAGAGCTGCTTCACTTGTTGAATTATTACACACAGCTACGTTAGTTCATGACGATGTAGTAGATGAAGCAATGGAAAGAAGAGGTTTTTTTTCTATAAATGCACTTTGGAAAAATAAAATTGCAGTACTCGTTGGAGATTATCTATTATCAAAAGGCTTATTGCTTTCCCTAAACAATAAAGATCATTTGGTTTTACAAATTTTATCGAATGCTGTAAAAGAAATGAGCGAAGGAGAATTGTTACAAATTGAAAAATCGAGAAACCTTAATTTAAAAGAGGAAGTTTATTATGAAATTATAAAAGGAAAAACTGCATCCTTATTGGCTTCATCGTGTGCAGCTGGAGCATCTTCAACTTTTGAGAGTGAAGCAGCAATAGATCAAATGAGGCTATTTGGAGAAAAAGTAGGAATGGCTTTTCAAATAAAAGATGATTTGTTTGACTATGGTACTGCCGATGTTGGTAAACCAACTGGCAATGATATTAGAGAAAAAAAATTAACCCTACCTATTATTTATACATTAAATAATTGCAATGCTGCAACGCGTAAAAAAATTATTTACATTGTAAAAAATGAAAATACACAACCCGATAAAGTAAAATATATTATTGAAAAAGTAAATGAATTGGGTGGCATTGATTATGCAACAAAAAAAATGTTTGAGTATAGAGATGATGCTCTAACTATATTGTATGCTTTTCCTAAAACCGATGTTAGAGATGCCTTAGAAGAATTGGTAAGATATACGACTGATAGAGTTTATTAATTTTCAACAATCTTCAATTGAAATACTATAATTATGCATAAAAGATGGAAGATTCTTGAAGCCAACGAAGCCAACATTATTACATTACAAGAGTCGTTAAAAATAAATAAAACCCTTTGTAAAATTTTAGTTCAAAGAGGTTTTGAAGATTATGAAAAAGCTAAAGCATTTTTTCGGCCTTCATTAAATGAATTGCATGATCCATGGCTAATGAAAGATATGGATAAAGCAGTTACAAGGCTTACGTCAGCCTTTTCATCAAATGAAAAAATTTTAGTATTTGGAGATTATGATGTAGATGGAACCACTAGTGTTGCTAGTATGTACCAATTTCTTTCAGCAATTTATCACCAAGTAGATTATTATATTCCACATAGATATAAAGAAGGATATGGTGTAAGCAAAGCAGGCATTGATTATGCTTTTGAAAATAAGATTACTTTAATTGTATCATTAGATTGTGGCATTAAAAGTGTTGATTTAATTGCTTATGCCAAAAGTTTAGGTATAGATTTTATTGTTTGTGATCATCATTTACCCGACGAACAAATACCAATTGCAAGTGCCATTTTAAACCCAAAACAAAAAGATTGTAATTATCCTTTTAAAGAATTGTGTGGTTGTGGAGTTGGCTTCAAATTAATGCAAGCATTGGCAGACAAACTGAATTTGTCGTCTAACACCTATTTACTATATTTAGATTTAGTAGCAACAGCAATAGCAGCTGATATAGTACCAATTATTGGAGAAAACAGAACACTTGCCTATTTCGGTTTAAAAAAAGTGAATGAAAATCCTTGTGTTGGCATTAAGGCTTTAATGCAATTAGCAGCTGTACAAAAAGAAATGACCATAACCAATTTAGTATTCATTATTGCTCCTAGAATTAATGCAGCAGGTAGAATGGATGATGCAAAAAAAGCAGTACAACTTTTTATTGAGCAAGATGAAACCAAAGCAAAAGCCTTAGCTGAAATACTTCATAGCGACAATACTGATAGAAAAGAAGCGGATAGCTCAATTACAGAAGAAGCTTTGGCAATTATTGAAAATGACGCAAGTCTGAGTACAAAAAAAACAACTGTTGTATATCAAGAACATTGGCACAAAGGTGTTGTAGGAATTGTTGCTAGCCGTTTAACAGAAAAATACTATAGACCAACAGTTGTTCTAACCAAAAGTGGTAATATAGTTGCAGGAAGTGCAAGAAGTGTGGTTGGTTTTAATTTATACGAAGCAATACATGCTTGTCGTAAACATTTAATTGGTTATGGTGGTCACTTTGCAGCTGCAGGAATGACATTGGATCCTGCTAATGTAGAAGCCTTTAGTGCTGCATTTGAGCAAGTAGTTAGCAACACAATTACTCCAGATTTATTAATACCAGAAATTATTATTGATAGTGAAATTTCAATTAGTGAACTAACAGAATCTTTCCACAATATTATTGCTCAAATGGAACCATTTGGACCAGACAATATGAAACCAGTTTTTGTAGCTAAAAATGTAAGCAATACTGGGTTTTCAAAAATTGTGAAGGAGCAACATATTCGTTTTTTAGTGCAACAAAAAAACATACAAATCAATGGTATTGGTTTTAATATGGCTCATAAATATGATATACTTCAAAACAATAAATTCATTGATATTGTTTTCAATATAGATTTAAATGAGTGGAATGGCAATACCAATGTACAACTTAAAGTAATTGATTTTAAAGCAAGCCAATTGGCAAATTAATTTTATTTTCTTGATTTTAAAAACTGACCATTTATAATTACTTTATCTACCGAATTTTCGCCAAATGCATAAGGCAAATATGCTAAAGATGGAATTGATTTTGTAATAATCAAATTGGCTTTTTTACCAATCATTATACTTCCCACTTGTTCTTCTACACCCATTGCATAAGCACCATTAATAGTTGCAGCATTAATGGCTTCTGCTGGCAACATTTTCATTTGAATGCAACTTAAGGAAACAACAAAATTCATATTGCCACTTGGCGATGAGCCTGGATTAAAATCACTTGCTAAAGCCACTGCACAACCTGCATCAATAATTTTTCTTGCAGGCTGCATGGTCATTCGTAAAAAGAAAGCTGCAGTTGGTAACAATGTGCCTATCGTGTTAGAATTTTTAAGAACAGCCACACTTGTGTCATCCATAGTTTCCAAATGATCTACAGAAATTGCATTCACTTCAACACCAGCTTCTACTCCACCACTTAAACTTAATTGATTGGCATGTATTTTTGCTTTTAAACCATGTTTAGCACCTGCAGTACAAATTTCAATTGTTTCTTCTTTACTAAAAAAGCCTTCTTCACAAAACACATCAATATAATCCGCTAAATTTTCTCTTGCAATTTGTGGCAACATTTCTTGCACAATCATATCAATATAACCTCTATGATTTTCTTTAAATGCAATTGGATAAGTATGTGCACCCAAAAAAGTAGCTTTAATAGGAATTGGCGATTTCTCTTTCAATCGTTTAATTACTCGTAACATTTTAAGTTCAGCAGCTACACTTAAACCATACCCACTTTTTATTTCAATTGCCCCTGTACCTAAGTACAACAAGTCCTCCAATCTTTTCCAAGCTATATTAAATAGTTCATCTTCGCTAGTAGCCTCAATAGTTTTAGCAGAGTTTAAAATACCTCCACCATTGGCTGCAATTTCAGCATAAGTTTTGCCATTTATTTTATCTACAAATTCATTTTCTCTGCTTGCGGCAAATACCAAATGTGTATGGCTATCGCACCAACAAGGCAACACCATTTGACCTTCTAAATCAACAACTTCAGAAAATACACGAGTGTTGTGTATTAATTCATCCATACTACCAAATGCAGCAATTTTATCATGTTCAATAGCTAAAAAAGCATCTTCAATACAAGGCAAATCAGCTAATTCTGCACCTCTTAATAATTGGTTTTGCTTTCTTGTATTAATGAGTAATTTAATATTGGTTAATAATATATTCATATGTTATTGTATCGTTTTTTTGATTTATAGAACTATGATTTTTTTATTAAATTGTATAAAACCAACTTATCGGCATCGTTAATTTTTTTTGTACTGTCTTGCATAAAATGACGTTTAAAACTTCTGATTGCTGCAGTACTATCTTTAATGTCGTAACCTACAATTCTCAATGCTTGTAAATAACTAAATCCAACGGGCAAACTATCTTTCACTTCATCGTACCAAATACCAAAACCATTATCAGCAAGGCTTTTCCAATTAAATAAAATGCTCGGATCGTTTTTACGCTTTGGAGCAATATCGCCATGTCCAATAAAATTTGCTGCTGGAATTGAATACTTTATTTTAAGTTTTCCCAACAAACTAATCAGGCTTTTCATTTGAGCATCACTAAAAGGTTCAAACCCATTGTTGTCTAATTCAATACCAATAGAACAAGAATTCATATCGGTTACATTTCCCCATTTTGAAGCACCTGCATGATGTGCTCTCATGTAATCATTTAACATTTGGTGCACTACCCCATCTCTACAAATTACATAATGGGCACTCACCTGTGTTCTTGTTAAAGTAAAAGTTTTTAAAGTTTGCTCACAACTATTTTGTGCAGTATGATGTATGATTACGAAATTGGGTTTTCGCATACTAAAATTAGTAGTTCCTACAAAAAAAGAAGCTGCCAAAATACTGTCGTTAGCCACTACTGTTGGCTGCTCTCTTAATTTAGCAGCATATTGTTTAGCTTGTTGTTTGTACACTTTATTGGTTTCTGCATAAGGCTTAGGAGCACAAGCAGCAAGCAAGCAAACAAATACAACAATTATATTTTTTTTGAACAAAATAAATAATGAATTATAAATTATAAAATAAAGACAATTTTACTAAGTTACATTTTGTATAAATGTATCTATAGTTTTAACACCCAACACTTTTTCTGAAATAAATCCTTCAGCAAATCGAACACCAATTTGTTGCCCCCACATTAAATCTCTTGATTTTACTGATTCTAGAAATTGAGGAGAAGAAATAAAAGTTTGCGGCTCCGATGAGTTAGGATCATGAAACTGAGTGGTATATGCTAAAATAGATTTCAACTTAATTTCGTGATAAGCAGAAATATCTACAATAAAATCAGGCTTTAAATACCTTGCTTGTATGTAGTGAAAAACATAAGTTGGTCGCCATGCATCTTGCATTTTTCCATCGTAATTGGTTACAATTTTTCTTAAGCCACTTAAAAATGCAGCATCGCTTACCAACTTTGCACTTCGTCCATGATCTGGATGTCTATCTTCTGGAGCATTGCATAAAATAACAGTAGGCTGATATTTTCTTATTGTTTCAATTATTTTACGCTGATGTTGTTCATCATTCTGAAAAAAGCCATCGGCCATTTTTAAATTTTCCCTCACATGCACACCTAAAATTTCTGCTGCATTGGTGGCTTCAATTTTTCTAGTTTCTGCAGTACCTCTGGTACCCAATTCGCCTTGAGTTAAATCTATAATACCAACTTTTTTTCCTTCTGCAATTGCAACCAATAAAGTACCAGCACATCCCAATTCAACATCGTCTGGATGAACGCCAAAAGCCAACACATCTAATTTCATCTATTAAAATTTTATTGTTCAAAGTTAACCAAAAAAAATCCCACTTCTACAAGAAGTGGGATGTAAAATTATACTAAGAAAACTAAGCTTTCTTTGCGTAACGTTTTTTAAACTTGTCAATTCTACCTGCAGTATCTACCAACATGTTCTTACCTGTATAAAACGGGTGAGAAGTGTTTGAAATATCCAATTTTACTAAAGGATACTCGTTGCCATCTTCCCATTGAATTGTTTCTTTGGTGTTAGATGTAGATTTGCTTAAAAATGAATCACCGTTAGTCATGTCTTTAAACACAACTACTCTGTAAGTTTCAGGATGGATACCTTTTTTCATAAAGAATTTTTTAAGGCCGTACGGATTTTGCCGTAACGATTATATAATAATGGGCGGCAAAGATAACAGAATTTGATAAACTGCAAATTCAAAATTTAAAAACCCGCAATTCTTAGCTTTTCATATTCTCATATTGCAACGGAAGTCCAAAATCCGAACTTCTACACAATGCTATAACATCTTGTAAATCATCTAATTTTTTACCAGTAACACGTATAATATTGTCCATAATTGCTGCCTGAACTTTTAAACCACTGTCTTTAATGGCTTTCACAATTTTCTTGGCATCATCTTGCTTTAACCCATTTTTTACCGAAACCTCTTTTTTTACCACTTTACCACTTGGATAACTTTCTTTAGTAAAATCAAAAGCATTGGCATCAATTCCTTGCTTTACACCTCGGCTTAAAATAACATCAACAATTTGCTCCATTTTCATGTCGCTATCTGCTTCTAACAGTACTTTATAATCTTTCTTATTTAGGTCAATTACTACATGACAATTTTTAAAATCAAACCGATTAGTAATTTCTTTTTTTACTACATTAATGGCGTTGTCTAATGTTTGCAAATCAACTTTGCTAGCAATATCAAATGATGGCATACTGTTAAGTTTATAAAGTGTAAATGTTTAAAGTTTAGCGAAGATAAAAATTTGGGGCTATTACCAACAGAACAATTATCAACGGTGGTGTTGGGCTTTACGTTGCAATCTTTTTGTTAAATAAACAAAAAGTATTTCCACTTCAATCCCAAGCCCTTGAGCAATTGAATATTCACCAAGCAAAACCTATTTTTTGCTTTCTAAAAATTTTCTTCTCCTTACTTCTTGTACAGGTACTTTTTTTATTTTAGACTCTAACCAAGCAATAATATCTAAGTACATAAAAGATCTACTTTCTAAAGGGTTGCCTTCTAACTTTTCCAACTTTGCTTTTAATGCAACAAATGCTGGTATCATTTTATGTGGAGCCAATGAAAAAGATTTACGAATAAACTTAAATATTTCTTCTTCTACCGTACTTAAATTATTCATATTGGCCATAAACCGATACACAGATTTTATAAGCGATTCTAAAATATCATAATTGCCCAATTCGTAATGTGCAATTAAATGTAGCAGCCTTGCATAACATTGTAAATCTGTACGCAAGTTCATTTTACGATTGATGATTTTATTCAAATAATCAATGGCCTTATCATTGTCATCACTACCAAAATATAAGCAAGCAATTTTATAATAAAATACTAAAACCCTGTGTGTGTCTAATTGTAATTGATATTCCACCAACTTTTCTTCTATAATGGGTACCAACTCCAATCCTTTTGTAAAAGTACCTTCTTGAAAATGTTTATTTATTTTAGAAAGGTGCAAATACACAAAAGTTTGAATTCGAGTATTGGGATTCATCATTCCATCGGCAGACAATGCAAATTGTTCAAACAACTCAATTCCTTCATTTAATTTTTCATAATTTTTTAGTAAAAAATGTGCACTCAACAAGTTGTGCAATCCACGAATATATTGACCAGCTTCTGTGCCCATCATGGTAGGAAACTTCTCAAATAAATGAACCCATTTTTGTGCATATTTATAATAAACCAACAAATCGTATAAGATAAATCCGTACCAACAATAACATTGATACAAGTACAACTTTTCATAAAACCCCATTTGCTGTAAATGGTATGTAGGAAGTTTATTTTCAAAAAAAGTTTTTACTGCTGCAATATCTTTTTCATCTCTTGCATGCCCATGTTGTATATACCAACTATACAGCTCTAATGCCAAGTTTGATAGCTGATTCACTAATGTTAAATGAGCAACAATATTATCAGATTCTACACTTAAATGTTGTGCTCTATTGGCCATGCTTCGTGTAATGTGCAAGGCTTCTATTTTTTTCTCAAATAAAATAGCCTGTAATTGAAAAGTAATTTGGTTGTTACTTGTAGCAGTTTCTTTTAATTTATCCAACACTTTTAAACTCTGCAAATACAATCCTTTATTGTATAAAATTCTGGCAAAATCCATTTGTTCATGTAAAAGAATATCAATATTCTCTTCATCATTAATCAATCGAAGGCTTAATAAAATTTGCTTGTATAAATGTGCTTTAATGTTAGAGAGTTGTTGCTTTTTGATAGCTTCATTTTTCTTTAACAACAACTCTTCATCATAGTTTTCCATTTTATCTAAAGCATCAAATAATTGTACCACTTTCAAGTTTTCGCTAGACGTATTGCGTTGAATGTAGAGCTTAAAATTTCGTTTCTCTCCTTTCTCTAAAGATTTTATAAGCTGAAAAAGTGTATCAGTATTTTTGTTGGGCATCGTATTTTATTAAAGCTAAAAACCTTATCCAGCTTACATTTTATTAATTTACTACACAATTATACAGCGTAAAATACTTAATAAATTGATACTAATTGCTGCAAAACTGTTGTTATGTTCGTTTTCGCAGGTTGTTTAATTGTAAACTGGCAGGCAAACCAAAATTAAATAACCTGCAACTTTTTCAACTATTTTTTATGTCAACAAATAAGGTACATATTTTTGATACAACACTTAGAGATGGTGAGCAAGTACCAGGTTGTAAATTAAATACCCAAGAAAAAGTTGCTTTAGCACTTGAATTAGAAGCATTGGGTGTTGATATTATTGAAGCAGGTTTTCCAATCTCATCTCCAGGAGATTTTGAAAGTGTTACCGAAATTTCTAAGATTATTTCCAATGCAACAGTTTGTGGCTTAACAAGAGCTGTACAAAAAGATATTGAAGTTGCCGCCGATGCATTACGTTTTGCAAAACGTCCACGTATTCATACTGGTATTGGCACAAGCGATTACCACATTCAAGGCAAATTCAATAGTACACAAGCAGATATTTTACAACGTGCCATTCAATGTGTAACATGGGCTAAAAATTATGTGGATGATGTTGAATTTTATGCTGAAGATGCAGGACGTACAGACAATGAATATTTAGCTAGAGTTATTGAAGCTGTTATAAAAGCTGGAGCTACAGTGGTTAATATTCCAGATACAACAGGCTATTGTTTACCCCATCAATATGGCGAAAAAATTGCTTACTTGGTAAACAATGTTCCCAATATTGATAAAGCAATTATTTCTTGCCATTGCCACAACGATTTAGGTTTGGCAACAGCCAATTCAATTGCTGGCGTTATTGCAGGTGCTCGTCAAATTGAGTGTACCATCAATGGTTTAGGAGAACGTGCAGGCAACACATCTTTAGAAGAAGTGGTGATGGTAATTAAGCAACATAAATCTTTAGGTTTACATACCAACATAAATAGCAAGCAACTCAATCCAATGAGCAGGTTGGTAAGCGATACAATGCGTATGCCAGTGCAACCCAATAAAGCAATTGTTGGTAGCAATGCATTTGCACATTCGTCAGGTATTCACCAAGATGGATTTTTAAAAAGTGCCATTACTTACGAAAGCATTAATCCAGATGAAGTGGGTGCCGATACCAGCAAAATTGTTTTAACAGCTCGTAGTGGTAGAAGTGCATTGGCATTTCGTTTTCAAAAATTAGGCTATTCGTTTAATAGAAATGATGTAGATGTTTTGTATGAAGAATTTTTAAGCGTAGCTGATAGCAAAAAAGAAGTGAACGATGACGATTTAAAAGCAATGGCCAAAAATTTTCAAACTGCTGTTGTATAAATTTATTGTGCTAGATGAAGAATAAAAATCAACCTCAGTGGCGTCGTTGGAAATCCTGCTTTAGCAGGGCACTCTTTTACTAAATAACAATATTGAACTTCATTCATGCCATTCATGCCATTCGTGCATTCGTGGAAAATAAAAAATATGGCGAAAACATTATTTGAAAAAATTTGGGATAAACACATCGTTAAAACAATTGATGATGGACCTTCTGTTTTATATATTGACAAACATTTAATTCACGAAGTAACTTCTCCACAAGCATTTGCTGGGTTAGATAAACGTGGCGTAAAAGTTTTTCGTCCAAAACAAATTTTAGCAACTGCCGATCATAATGTACCAACTTTAAATCAACACCTTCCCATAAAAGAAGAGTTATCTCGTTTACAGGTTGAAGCACTAACCAAGAATTGTGCAGCTCACAATGTTGAGTTATACGGTTTGGGTCATGCATATCAAGGTATTGTTCATGTAATTGGTCCAGAGCTTGGATTTACACAACCAGGCATGACCATTGTTTGTGGC
>JAGOUF010000427.1 GCA_018061385.1 Chitinophagaceae bacterium
CCTACAAACAATGCACTCTCTAGTGTTGCTGGTAAAGGTTATACCTACGTGTTTAATAATATACCAACTTATGGAACAATGGCTGCAGAAGCCAACAGCCATACTTATACTTTTGTAGACAATGCAGGCAGAACACAGAGCAATAAGAAATATTTACCTGCAGGATCTTATGCATCAGCATCTTCATTAACTGATTTGGTTGGAACTCCTTTAAACGGAGTTTGGACTTTAAAAGTTAGAGACAACTTAGCCATTGACAATGGCTTTTTATTCAATTGGAAATTAGATTTTAACCCTGCACTTTTTCCAAGTGTAGAAACCTACAATGTGCCAATCGTTAGTCAAACTTGGGTTAGCCCAGCAAGTGGATTGGTGAATGTAAATGGAACGTTGGCAACAATAAAACCAGAATTTGCAGGCAACGTAAATTACATTTTTCGAGTAACGGATGGTTATGGTTGTACGTTTGATTCAACCATAAAATTGCAAGCAATAGCAGCCCCCACAAAACCAAATTTGGGAAATGATATTGCATTTTGTAACGGACAAACTTCTCTTAATTTAACTGTAAGCAATCCAGATAACACAGCATTTTATACTTGGAATAATGCAAGCAATGGTGTTACAATTGCTGTGAATGCAGTTGGTACATATATAGTAACAGCCAATAACAGTGCAGGTTGTGTAGCTAAAGACACCATACAAGTAAATGCATCAGAAGCGTTAACAGTAAACTTAGGGATTGACACAGCTTTTTGTGCATCAAACCACAATTTATTAAAGCCAATTGTTTCTAACAATGTGGTAAGTTATTTATGGAACAATGGTACAACAAAAGATACATTTCGAATAACAAGTGCAGGTACATATTCTGTAAAAGTGTTTACCAGCAATGGATGTAATCTTACAGATGAAATTATTATTACAGACAATCCTGTAAATAATTTTACAATGCCTATTGATACGGTAATATGCGAAAACAGTAGCTTTTTATTTACTTTGTCGCCACCTGCAAATACAAGTATTATTTGGAATGATGGATTTACAGGGTTTTCAAAAATACTCAGTGCAACAAATGTTTATACAACTATTGCCAACAATAAAGGTTGTTTAAAACAAAACAGTTACAAAATAAATAGTAAGCCATTGCCCATTTTTTCTTTAGGTACAGATTTGTTGTTGTGTAATTCTAAAACTGTTTTACTGAAAGCATTTTATCCTGGTGCAACGTATTTATGGAATGACAATAGTACAGATTCAAGCTTATTCGTAACAAACGAAAAAACATATTGGGCAGAAGCTTTATTGAATGAATGTAAGTTTAGAGATAGCATTACCATTCGGTATAAAAAATGCGATTGTAATACAGTTGTGCCAAATGCTTTTTCACCCAATGGAGATGGTATTAACGATTTGTTTTTAACTAAAATGGATTGTGTGCCTACACAATTTAATATTGTTGTATTTAATAGAAATGGGCAGCCAGTTTTTGAAACAAAAAATTACACACAACCTTGGGATGGAAAAATTAATGGTAAAAATGCACCCATTGGCACTTACTATTATATCATCAATTATATAAATCCAGGATTGGCAATTCCTGAACGTTTTACAGGTAGCATTACTATACTTCGATAATTGTATATTGCATCATGCGTTGGTTAACTGCATTTGTACTATTTTTTTTATTACATAAAGTATCAGCCCAAAGCTTGGGTGGCAATGCTGTATTTGGGTTTGTTCAGCAATCCAATACTACACAATTAACAGCATTGGGTGGTATAAACATTTCTAATTTAACCAACGATGTTGGTTTAACTTTTCACAATCCTGCATTGCTTAGAAGTTCAATGCACCAACAATTAAATACTTCTTTCAATAGTTTTTTAACTGGCATAACCAATTATAGTTTAACTACTGCAATACATATTTCTTCAATAAAAACAACAACAGCATTGGGTGTAAATTTTTTTAATTATGGTAGCACAACACAAACAGATGCAGCAGGAAATGTATTGGGCAGTTTTATTGCAAACGATTATGTAGTGCAGGTTTCGGCTTGTAAACAATATAAAGAAAATTGGTTTTTAGGCACTACCATTAAATTTATAAATAGTAGTTATGGAATGTATAAAAGCAATGGAATTGCTGCCGATATTGCTTTAGCTTATACAGACACAACCAATTTTTTTCAAGCTAGTGTTGTTATAAAAAATATAGGTACTCAGTTAAAAAAATATTCTGCCAATAACTTAAATGAAGAGTTGCCTTTTAATGTACAATTCGGCATCAGTAAAAAATTGCTAAAAGCTCCAATTCAGTTTTCGTTAACTGCACATCATTTACAAAAGTTTGATATTTTATACAACGACACTTTGTATAAAGCATCTGAAGGAGATGATAGCTATAAACAAAAGAAATTTATAGCAGAGAAATTATTTGCTCATTTAGTTTTTTCGGCTCAATTTTTTATTCAGCAAAAGATTGAATTAACGATTGGATATAATTTCTTACGCCGACATGATTTGAATATTTACAACACTGCAAATGGGTTAAATGGTTTTTCGTTTGGTTTAGGTGCAATGTTTAAAAAGTTTCATTTTAGGTATGCATCTAGTTTTTATCAAAGCAGTTTAGTGCACCAAGTTGGACTTAATATTGGTTGGAACAATCATTTAAAATGACGTAAGTCAATTGTTAACTATTTTTTATTTACATCATTTTGTGGCTTGTATTCAAAAATAACTTTTGCATTGCGTTGCAAATCTGAAGTTAAAAAAACTTGATACGTTTTTTTGCCAGCCGTAATCAACATTAGAGCAGTATTGGGAGGAATTGTTCCTAAGTTATCTGCAACCATTACCAATTCGTGAATTGGATTTTGAGAATTTACTTCAATCTTTATTTGTAATGGGTGTGTGGTCAATCTTCCATGTAAAATTACTGGACTTCCATTGTGA
>JAGOUF010000428.1 GCA_018061385.1 Chitinophagaceae bacterium
CAAATAATGTTAGCAATGCTACAACGCCAGCCAACACATGCAAAGCATGCATGCCTACAATAATTAGAATAAAAGAAGCTGCTGCATTACTATTTGGGCCAGTTAAATATATGCCATGGCTCTCTAAATCTCTAAACCCAAAAACTTGAAGTGCTGCAAATAAAACTCCTAAAAATGCAGTAATAGTAATTAAGGTTTTGTATTGTTTTCTTTCTCTTGCTTTAAAAGATTTTACCGCCAATTGTATAGTTAAGCTACTCAATAAAATTACAGCAGTACTGTACCAAAAAATTATTGGTAAGCTGAATTCTAGAAAATTGCTTTGATTTTTTTTAACAATATAAGCACTAGTAAATCCAGCAAACATCATACAAATACTGCCCATGGCTATCCACATGGTAAATTTATGTGGATGAATTCTTTTTACTTGAGGTTCATTAATCATGGCTACACTCATAAATTTAAATTTCAAATTCAAAAAAAATTGGCCTAAAGTTTCAGTTATACTTTATCAAAAAGTAAAGCTAAATAAACAATTGGCAAATAAATATAACTACTAAACATTACTCTTCTTGCTGCCTTTACACTCATTTCTTTATACAATCGAATACATTGAATAATCATTGCAATATTGGCTGCTATTAATACCCACATGCTAAAATCTCCTGCTAAGCCAATATATTTAGGCAATATACCAATTGGTACCATTAACACACTATACATTAAAGCTTGTAAAGCAGTAAACTTTGTTGGCCCTTTATCGCTTGGTAATAATTTAAACCCTGCTTTCGTATAATCTGTATGCGATACCCAAGCAATTGCCCAAAAATGAGGGAATTGCCAAATAAATTGAATTGCAAATAAGATTAATCCACCTGTCCAACTAATAGGTTGATCATAAAATCCTGCTAACCAACCTATTAAACAAGGTAATGCTCCTGGAAATCCTCCTACTAATACAGCAATTGAATTTCTTGTCTTTAATGGAGTATATATAAATGAATAAATAAATAAACTAAGAGCCGAGATTAATGCAGATTCTGTATTGAAGAAATACCACATCATTACAACTCCTATACCACCAGCTATATAAGCAAAAGTATAGGCTTCTGTTTGGCTCATTCTCCCAGAAGCAACAGGCCTATTGGCTGTACGCTTCATTAAGGCATCGGAGTTTTTTTCAACTGCTTGATTAATGGCATTGGCACTTCCTGTAACCAACATTCCTGCAACAAATAAAATGGTAATCATTTTAATGTTGTAATGATTATCGGGTGCTAATAAAAAACAAATTACACAAGTAAACACTACGGTAAAGCTTAGCGTAAACTTAGTAAGCTCTTTATAATCTTTAAGTTTAGATCCAAAAAACGATGTTGATGCTTGTGTATTCATTATAAATAATCACCCAAAATTCTAAAGAGTGAAATAAAAACTTGTATTTGTGCTTTAAAAAAAACGCCCTGATTTTGTCAGGGCATTTTTAGTATAGTTCCTGAACGGTGAGTTGTATTAACTACAGTTCTTTAATTAATATGAATTAGTGTTGACTTTCATCTTCTCCAATTGGTGTTGTTTGAGATATAAAGTCTTTTCCATCTTTTCCATAATCGTATGCCCAACGGTGAACTTCTGGAATTTCGCCTTCCCAGTTACCGTGACCAGGATTAATTGGTGTAGTCCACTCTAAAGTTGTTGCTCCCCAAGGATTTTTCTCAGTTACTTTTCTTCCTTTCCAAATAGAGTAGAAGAAGTTAATTAAGAATAAAAATTGTACTGCAAAAACAATAATAGCTACTGTACTAATAAATTTATTTAACTCGGCAAACTGTTTAAAGCTTTCCCAAATACTGTAATCATAATATCTTCGTGGCATGCCTGCTAAACCTTCGTAGTGCATTGGCCAAAATATTAAGTAAGCACCAACCATAGTTGCCCAGAAATGAATATAACCTAATGTATTATTTAAATGACGACCATACATTTTAGGGAACCAATGATATACACCTGCAAACATTCCAAACATACTTGCAACACCCATTACAATATGAAAGTGAGCAATTACAAAATAAGTATCGTGTAAGTGAATATCTAATGCTGAATTACCAACCCAAATACCTGTTAAACCACCAGATATAAACATACTTACAAACCCAATTGCAAACATCATTGCTGGAGTAAAGCGTATGTTACCTCTCCATAAAGTAGTTAACCAGTTAAACACTTTGATAGAACTAGGTAAGGCAATTAGTAAAGTTAATAATACAAATATTGAGCCTAAGAATGGATTTAATCCTGTAACAAACATGTGATGAGCCCAAACCAAGAATGCTAAACTACAAATGGCAAATAAAGAAGCAACCATTGCCATATAACCAAAGATTGGTTTACGAGAATTGATACTTAAAATTTCACTTACCATACCCATTGCTGGTAACAAAATGATGTAAACTTCAGGATGACCTAAAAACCAGAATAAATGTTGGAATAATATTGCACTTCCACCTTCATTTGGTAACGCTCCAACTCCATTTATAAATACATCTGATAAATAGAAACTAGTTCCAAAATTTCTATCAAAAATTAATAAAATAAAGCCTGATAATAAAACTGGGAATGATAATACACCCAATACGGCTGTAAAGAATAAAGCCCAAATTGTTAAAGGTAATCTCGTCATACTCATGCCTTTTGTACGCATGTTTAAAACGGTTGCTATGTAATTTAATCCCCCTAATAAAGATGAGACTACAAAGAGTGCCATTGCAATTAACCACATATCCATTCCACTTCTAGAGCCAGGAGAAGCATCTCCCAATGCACTTAGAGGAGGATAAGCCGTCCAACCACCACTAAATGGCCCAGTTTCAACAAATACTGATGATAACATAACTATACTAGCAGCTAAGAAAAACCAGTAGCTTAACATATTCATAAATGGAGAAGCCAT
>JAGOUF010000429.1 GCA_018061385.1 Chitinophagaceae bacterium
TGTTGGTATCGCCATTTAAAAACCACAACAATTCGTAAACAATGCTTTTTAGGTGCAATCTTTTTGTTGTAATTAAAGGAAATCCTTTTTGTAAATCAAAACGCATTTGATACCCAAAACAACTAATAGTACCCGTTCCGGTTCTATCATGTTTTTGTGTACCATGATCTAAAATATGTTGAAGTAGTTGATGATATTGTTCCATAATCTGCAAATTAACATACTCGAGGTTGGAAAGGAAATTTTTATTAATGGATTGGGGAATTAACGAATTGATGAATTGGGAGTTAGTGATTAGGGATTAGGGATTGGGGAATAATTCACCAATAAACTATTTCTTCATATTCCTATATCCCAACCCTGTTGCTATGATTAATAAAATGCCCACTCCACCATCTAAGGGAACATCAATTGGGTCGTCTGGTGGTGGTGGTAAACCCATCACATCATTGTCTTGTAGATTTAATAAGGCTGCAGAATCTACCAATGGATTGCCTTGAGCATCATACAATACATTGCCATTGTTGTCTAACATTACAGGATTGCCATAAATATCCAACAGCTGTTGTTGATTGGGTGTTGTTGGGCTGATTTGTTGGCCCCACATATTTTGATTGCCACCTTGCTGACTGGGTAATTGCCCCCAACTTGGGTCGATCATTCCATTATCGGCTCCTCCATTTTGAAAAGGTGATGATCCCCAAATAGGTAAACTTCCTCCGCTTCCTCCTGAAGAAACATCCATCATTTGTGCTTGTACGCTTGCTGCTGACAAAATAAAAACAATTAACAATATTGTGCAATTCAATCCTTTATTTAAAACCATAATTCATGCTGTTTGGGGGGCTACTAAAATTTTTTTAAAACGGTGTATTGGTTGTTATTCTTTAATCATTTTTTGAACAATGCGTACACCTTTTTCACTCGTCATTTCTAATTGATAATTACCGGCTGCAATGGCTTTACTCAACACAATGCTAGTTGTTGCACTTCCTCCTGTATGTTGCAAGTTGGATTGTTGTACAACTTGTCCTTGTGTATTGATGATTCGTACAACATATTCACCTTGTTCTACATTCATCAATTGCAATTGAAGTGTATTGCCTTTTACAGGATTTGGATATACATTTACGATGTTGGCATTTGTATTTTTACCAATGGTAATTTTTACAATATTGCTATAGTAATTGTTGCCATTTTTTTCTACAATTTTAATTCTGTAATAAAAAGTTCCTGTTGGTACACTTGCGTCTACCACAGTGTATGTATTGTTTGGTTGGGTTGAATTAGACAATACAGTTTCTAGTTTTTTAAAGTTGATTGCATTGCTACTTTTTTCAACTTCATAGCTATCAATGTTTTGTTCATTTACTGTAGTCCATTGTACTTGCACATCGTTGTTTTTTTGTTGTGCTTTAATGTTGGTAATGTTTACAGGCAATGCTGTAGCATTTCTAAATACAATTTTAAACCTGTTGGCAGCAGTAGTTGCAGTATTGCTACTTACTGTAAAGTTGATGGTTGTATTACCAGTTAAACCAATTGGGGTTAATGCATTGGTAAACGCATCTACCAAAAATGCTTCTAAACCTGGTGCATTAAAATTTTCTGCAGTCAGCACCCAACGATAATTTATTTGTGTTGCTTTTAAGTTGGCAATTTTTATGATACAACTTAAATTATATAAAATGAATTTTATACCATGTTAAGCAAGGTACATAAATTGTAAAATGGTGTTGAAAATTGAACTTTGCACTATTTGTATAATCGTAGGGCAATACAAATGAAGAATTAAAACCGAAAGCAGTTTTTTTTTTTAGAAACATAAAAAACAATCATTCACAATTGTTAACAAGCAATATAGCAATGACTATTTTTAGCAGTTTGCGTACTTTAACAGTCAATTTTATTAATAACTAAATAAGACAATTAAATCATATTATTCCGCAATATAAGTAATTAATGTGTATAAAACACACATATCAAGCACCACTAAAAAACCCAGACTATCTTCAAGGAATAGAAGACCTAAAAAGCAACGAATTATGTTTTAATTTTTGCACAATTATTACTATTTTTTTTGAAAAAACTCTTTCCTCGTTGGTTTGGTTTTGCTGTTTTGTCGTTTACAGTCAAATCAACAATTCAACAATTGGTAAAAAACATTAATTTGCAAAAATTTAGAAGGGCTAATTATTTATATGGCACAAAAGAAACCAACAAGTATTAATAGTAAAATAAAACCAACAGCTACCTTAGCTAAACCAGCATACATAAATCACTTTTTAGATAATTTTGCCGAACAAACTATTTGGCATTGGTTTATATTGGCTTTACTTCCATTTTTTATATACATTAAAACCACTGGTTTTCAGTTTATAGATTTTGATGATGTTGCTATTATTAAAAACAATTACCCCATACTTAGCGATATTAAAAATATAGGCTGGGCATTTAAAACAGATGCTTTTTTAACTACAACTGGCGATTTTTATAGACCCATGCAAACAGTGGTGTTTTTTGTTGATGCTTTTATTGGTGGAGAACGCCCTTGGATCTATCATCTTTCAAATGTATTGCTACACATTCTTACTGTTTTAGCATTGTATAGTTTATTAAAAAAGTTGGGCAGTCGAAATCTTACAGCCTTGTTTATTGCTTTAATTTTTTCGGTACATCCGTTATTAAGTAGTGCTGTTTCTTGGATACCTGCAACAGGCGATTTATTGATTGGTTTGTTTGGTGTGCTACTTTTTTTAAACTTCATTAAATACACACAAACATTTAGCATCGGCTCTTTTATACTTAATGTATTGTTGTTTTTATTGGCGTTGTTTAGTAAGGAAACTGCAGTACTTTTTCCGGTAATTTTATTGTTTTATTATTGGCTGGTGAGTAAAGAAACTTTTAAACTTAAAAAAATACTACCTCTTTATTTGGTTTGGAT
>JAGOUF010000033.1 GCA_018061385.1 Chitinophagaceae bacterium
CCCTTTTATTGCACCCACAAAAGTTGCAGGACTATCGATTGTTGTGTTTTCTACAATATTCCCAACAACCCGCATCCAATGAAAAAAATTATTGTTAGTTGCTTCTACTATTTCTTCTTCACAAATGAATTTTAAATAACCATATAATGTAACTCTTTTGGAATAAGTCCATTGTTTATTTTCAAGTAGTTCTAAAAATGTTTTTTCTATATTAATATAACTTTTTACTGTTTCATGAGTTTTTATCTTACCATCAGATGTATGTAGCTTATCCAGAGTTTTAAAAATAAAATTCAAGCTTTCCTTATTGAAGCATTTCAATTCCTCAAAATATTTGTTCGAATAATAAGAAATATTCTTTTTATCTGCGAAAGCCAAATTTTGAACCGTTTGAATTAAATCTTTATCATCATATTTCTTGTCTGTTTTTGAAACATAATCACATAGTGCCATCTCTACGAAAAAACGCATGAACCGATTATCTATAGGATTATTCGAGTCTCTGAATTTCCAAAATAAATCCGTCCATTCTTTATCTAGTTTTATTGTCCAGTCCTTTTCGGTTATTTTAAAATTCTTATCTTGAATATATCCAATCAACCATGCTTTAAAATTCTCAAAATCAGTCAGGGCTTTTCCCCTTGCATTCATTTTTAGATAAAGTTCATCAGACAATTCAAACTCTTCTAAGTTCAAAAACTTAAAGGAAACAACTGGCTCATTACTGACCTCTTCTAGCTTGTCCTCAATTTGCTGATTTACATCTTCATCGAATCTAATTAAATTGACTAGCTCATTTAATTTGGGGTTATCTTTTGACAAAACATAATTGCTTTCAGTTAGCAAAGACCAAATTCCCTCTAACTGATGTTTGTCGTTAAATTTTTGATGGATACTATCCAACATATTAAGCATCGATTGAACTGTTGGGTCTTTTTCCCAAGCAAGAAAAAACCATGGCATATTCTTAATATTATCAGAAAAAGTATCGCAAATTATATTAAGAAATAAATTTTCTTTAATAAGCCCCGTACAAAAATCTCTTGCACTTATTCTAGTTTTATAAGAAAATGAAAGTTTTTTGATTTCCTCTTTTCCTAACCGTACTCCTACATACCAGTGTAGTAAGAATAAAGTAGTTAAACGTTGTTGCCCATCAATAGGCACAAAAGTTTTATTGTTAACTTTGCCATAAACAAAATCTAGTTCAAGGGGTTTTTTCGATATTAAGCTATATTTTAAATCTGCTAAAAATTTTTCTCTTATTTCTTTTGATTTAGCATCTTCTCTGCCTTGTGCGTAATCCCGTTGCACTATTGGAATTTCAATAGTATATTGAATAGCTAATTGCCAAAATGTGTATGTGTGCATAAATTATGAGTTAATTGTAATATAGCCCTTTAAAGTATTTTCAATAGCTTCAAAATATTTCTTCTGGTCAGGGTAACTCCAAAGAAACATTTGTGATATATTTTCTTTGGTATAATATTTTAGGAAAACGTTTTTTGTACAAATAGGGATAAAAATTCCTTTTTCATCTCGTTCAATTATTTTGTTTCGCTTAACTGAAAAAATTGCATTTTTATATGAACGATTTGTTCCTGCATCCAATAAAGCAAGATTAGATAACGCATTCATTTCCCCTTTCTCTTCATTTAGTATTTCATAAAAGTCAATGACCTTTTGGAATAATTCATCAAACTTTTCTTTTGAAATACTATCACCGGTAAACCCTTTTAAATCACACAATAATTCTTTCTTTTTATTGCCAATTTCTTCCACTAAAATTAATTTTTCTATTTCATTTTTTGTCTCTTTTACCCACTCTTCCATATCTTCCTTTCGATTAATCCCTTTTGATTGTTGAGCATGAATATGTTCTATATCCCATTTTTCATCTTTAAATTTATTGAACGAAAAATCGGTACTTGTTTCGTTTTTAAAAATTGTAAGTATATTGAAAAGAAGCAGAATTGCTTTAATTCGATTGTCTCCGTATTTGATAGTTTGTAAACTTTCTTTTTTAGTAATTCGTATAGAAACGTTTTTTTGAATTTCTGTTTCAAAGTTGATTTTCGAGGCATCTTTTTTCCAATTGAGAATGTCTGAAACTTTTGAGCCTTTCCAAATTAGAAAACCAATAAAATGATACAATTTTCTATCTTCATACCATTCCTTTAAAGTTTGAAAAGTAATTTTCACCTTTTCCCATTCTGTTTCTACCCAGATTGCTTTATTCTTTTCCTTTGAAAAGGAATCTGTGTAATGCAAAAAAGTGTATAGTTTATCTTCCTTTTTTATTGAGGTGTTTTTGTCTTCTTTATTTTCAATAATCAAATCAAATATAAAATCAATGCGTGTTGCAGTTGGTAATTCATTTGATAAGAAGTACCAAAAAGCATCGTCTTGTAAAGCATACTCAATTGTATCCCATTGCTGGGCAATTTCGTTTTGCTTGAGTTGTAATACTTCTGCATGTTTACCTTGTTCCACATTGATTAAGAACAAAGCTTTTATAAGTTCTGCATTAGTTAAAGGGATTTTCCCACTGTTAATTCGGGTGAAAATCTTTATAGATTCTTGCTTCGATTCTTCTTCAGTTTTTACTGTACCAGGAACTTCGTACCAAATTACTTTTACATCTTCGAGAAGCTTTTTTTTGAAAGCGTCTTTATCTTTTTTTATAAACCACTGCATAATTGTTTGGTATGCTTGGAAGAAATGGAAGTTGTCTATATTGTCATTTAAAGGCTTTGCTTCTTTGTACTCATTCCATTGTTTATTTAGTATATCTATCCATTTATTCTGGGAATCAATTTCAAAAGGGTCCCCTAAATCCATAATTTCAGTTAAAAAAGTTGCACTACTGCCTCTTGTAAAGTAATTGATTTCATATTTTTTTTCGTTCAAACAAGACAGAATAATATAGATGGTCGTAATTCTCTGTTGCCCATCAATCAATTCTATTTTCCCATCCATTTTGCGTTTTACCACTACTGGTTGTAAACAGTAAAATCCATTTTCTTCAAACTCATTTATGTCATTCAAAAGCTGTGTCACCTCGGTAGTACTCCATTTATATCCTCTTTGGTAGTCATCAATCAAAAAAATAGATTTTTCATAGACAAGTTGTTGAATGCTCTTTATGTTTTTGTTATTTCCCATTCTGTAAATGTATTTTAAATAATTCCCCACAAGCCTTGGCATCGCTCAAAGCATCATGGTGGTTTAAATGTATATGATATTGCTTACAAAGTGAAGCCAGGTTGTTTTTAAAAATTCTATAGGTGCAATGCTTTGTATAAGTAGGAACAGCAATACCATAATACTCTAACACATTGCTTAAACAATGAAAGTCAAAAGAGCCATTGTGTGCTACAACATGTTGGTTATTTATAAATGGTTCAATTTGTTGCCAAGCATGTGCAAAGGTTGGAGATGTTGCTGTATCGGCAGAGCAAATACCATGAATATCGGTAAACCTATTCCAATAAAAATTATTGGGTGGTTGTACCAAAATGGATAATTCATTGGTAACAATTCCTTTTACAATTCGTACCAGGCCTACTTGGCAAATACTCGAATGTTTGAAGTTTGCAGTTTCAAAATCAATGGCAGTAAATGCGTCTATCATAAAATTTAATTTATCTATATTTTTTAAATACGAAATGTTTCAAAGTATTATTTTCATATTTAATTCGTGTTTTTAAGAAAATTATTCAGTTGTCATTTTAAATACTAGGTAAACATTACAAACCAATACTGCCGATGCAAATACACTTATCATGTATAACACAACAATGCTCATTATTAAACTTTTAAGATGTTTAAAGTTGATGATGCAAATGTTTTTTTCTTTAGCAAAATTTTGTAAAGATTCGTTCATCAATCCAGTTGTAGTTTCTGTGCTTTTTTCTGTTGCTTGCAACTGTAACAATTCTAAAGCATCGGTTACAATTATTTGTACTCCTTTTTGTTCAATCATTTTTTCACACTCTTGCTTAAACGAATCAATGTTTAGAAACTTATTTTCGTTAATAAAAATATCATAGTCATCTACTGTTTCTTCTAATTTTAAAAGTACTTTTTTGTCACTATCTGTAATACTTACTAGGTTTAATTGATGCAAGGGTAAGTTGGCAAGAACACTCATAAAATATCGGGTGAGTAGACCAATAGACTTTTTCCCTGTCCAAAAAAAGATGGGCGTATGTATAGACGTTTTTAATAAGCTTTTGATAAATTCTATATTGGACGACTCGTTTTCGTCTGAATGAATGGTTATGACTTTTCCTAAGAAAAGTGTGTGTATTGTTTGTTTCTCTATAGCTTTTTTGTATTCTAGAATGGTATTTACTTGCAATATTTGATTAACCGATTTACATAAAGTAGAAAAATGTTTTGTAGAGGTTAAAATATTAGCATCGTCTTCATAAAAAAGAGCTTCATCACTTTGTTTGAAGCTCTTTTCAAAAATATTTTTGTCTGCTGAATCCATTTTATTTTCTGCTGAATTATCCATGTAATTTAATTTAGAAAATAAAAGTAAATTGAGCATACGCCAAAGTATGACGTTGTGAAAATTAGTTATTTAAGCTGCTTATGTTTTACTTAATGGTTAAACAAACTGGTTTCCCTGCCATTTTATATTCTTCCCCTATCAACAAATCAATATTGTTTACCAATGCAGCATTTACAAATTTTGTATTTGCTTGTTGTATTGTTCCACATTGCTCGTGTACATGACCAAATACATGTAGCGTTGGTTGTATTGCTTGTACTTTTTTCAACAAATCTTCGCAACCAAAACCATTGTCTAAAATACCCAATGGTGGACCATGCGTTATAAGTATATTGGTTGTTGCAGGTATTTTTTTCCAAACTTTTTGTATATCGTTTCCTCTTTTTTCATTAAATGCCATACCTAAAAAATAAGGAGTAACGGGCGAACCCCAAATGTGTAAATCATTTATTGTAATACCACTATTGTGTAAGTAATAAGTGTTTTTAGGTAATTGTTTTTGAATGTTGTTTTTTGTTGTTTCTGCTAAACAAAAATCGTGATTGCCACCAATAAATATTTTATAATCAAACGGCTGTTGTGTAAACCAATCAATAAAATCTTCTAATTCTTCGGGTGTGCCATATTCTGTAATGTCTCCAGCATGAATTAACAAGTTGCCGGGTTGTAAATTGCAATAATTGTGTAAGCCATGTGTATCGGAAATACAAGTAATATTCATATACTAGTTAGGATTTATTGCTTTTTATTACCTCAATATAAGCTGAAGATATAGCACAAGCTTTTTTAATATTTACACCATATTTTTCTTGAAATGCTTCAATAACTTCTTTGCCTCCATTGGTTGTTAATGGTTCTAGGTTTGATGAAGAAAATTCTACACTCATTCCTTTTTCAAGTCGTATGCCATTTACCAATCTTGTACTTATGATGGTTGCAATAAAAACCGCCATTGTTGTGTTGATTTAATTGATTGATTAATTGTTGTTTGCAAAAAAACCTATGCTATTGCGTTGATTTTTGGGTTTAAAATCCATATCGGTTTGATTGTAAATTTCACTCAGCGTCATTGGTTTATTAATGACTGATTTAAAATTTAGTTTATCTGATAGTTGTTGGGCTTTTAAAACATCTAATTCTCTAAACTCGTACTTAGCAATTAATCTTCCTTTACGCATTAGGGCACTGTCCACTTTAGAAATATCGGTATTAAATGAACAAATGATTTGAATATTCAAACAATCGGACAACAAACCATCAGAAATATTGAGTAATGTAGAAACCGGTGATTGATCACTTGTTTCTCTGTCGATTATAATGTTTTCAGCATCTTCAATTACAAATATGCTATTGGGATTTTTTATTAACAAAGCCATTAATGATGGATTGGTAATATTAGATGCCATTGAAGGTGGCAAAAATATAACATCTTTTTTTACACTTGCAATTAAGTAACGTATATAGGATGTTTTTCCTGTGCCTGGCTTTCCATGAAGTAAAACCAACCCTTTTCCGTTTTGCATTGATAACTTTTTATAAATTGTTTGATGCACTTCTTTAAAATCATCGTTATAATTATCGCTTATGCTAAGCTTTGGTTTGGTTAAATCGATCGTTGATGTTTCAATACCTCGATAGGTTTCTACCACTAAATTTATTTTAGGGACTCTTGAGTTTTTTCGATGTTTGTGTTTTTTAATCTCTGCAACAATATTTTCTACTTTTTCAATTGATGTTTGCCTAAATAAAAACCTTACTACGGAGCATTGTATATCAAAGTTTACCAACAAATCATCATACAAAAAATAAAACACTTCATCCAAGTCTGTCTGATTGCTTTTACGAGATTGAATTTTTAAAAAGTGAACGTCATTAATAATTGTTTTATACTTTTCAACAAACCAATAATTGGCTTTTTTACAATTTATTTTTACCTCACTGATAAAATTGGGTATGGTATTAAAACGTGCAGTAAATAATTGCAGCTCGTTTAAGTAAGCTCTTTGGGTTTCGCCAAAGACATCTACATTTATTGGAGTAGTTGAGTTGTTCAGTTGAAAATTCTTAGATTGAAGACTGGTAATATCAAATTGTTTTGACTCCATACTTATATTTTTTAAGTTTGAAAATCAAAAATAAAATAGCCCTACGCCAAAGTATGACGTAGTAAAAAAATATTAAGCTTCTTTTGGAGTTATCTGTGTTTTGGGCGAGCAAAAAAAATATTTTACCTCCCCATAAACACCATTAATATTTGAATATCGCTTGGATTTACGCCACTTATTCTTCCTGCTTGTCCTAAGGTTCTTGGTTTTATTTTTTTAAACTTTTGTAATGCCTCTGCAGAAATGGCTGATACTTTTTCATAATCGAAAGAATCTGGAATAATTAAATCCTCCATTTCGGTCATTCTTTGTACCAATTCGTTTTCTTTTTCTATATAGCGTTCGTATTTTACTTGAATTTCGGCTTGTTCTAAAATTTCGGCATTATACTGTTGCAGTTTTTGCTGTAATGTTTGTGAATACTGCATCATAGAAGCCAATGTAACATTTGGACGAAGAATTATTTTACTAGCTTTTTGTCTTTCAACCAATGGAGAAGAGTTTATTTGCTCAAAATATGGGTTGATTTCTGAGATCTCAATTGGTGTTGTGTCTAATATTGATCTTACAGTTTGTACCGATTCTTTTTTATACAAAACCCTGTCCATTCGTTCTTGAGACGCCAAGCCAAGGCGATAACTCAATTCTGTTAACCTTATATCGGCATTATCTTGCCTTAATAAAGTTCTAAACTCTGCTCTACTAGTAAACATTCTATAAGGCTCTTGAGTGCCTTTACTAATTAAATCATCTATCAATACGCCAATATAAGCATCGCTACGTTTTAATATAACTGGTTCTAATTGCTTTACTTTTTGGTGAGCATTAATTCCTGCCATAAGTCCTTGACAAGCAGCTTCTTCGTAACCTGTTGTACCATTGATTTGACCAGCAAAAAACAAATTAGATATTAGTTTTGTTTCTAATGTGTGTGTAAGTTGTGTAGGTGGAAAAAAATCGTATTCAATGGCATAACCAGGTCTAAATATTTTACATTTTTCGAAACCAGGAACTGTTCTTAGAGCTTTTATTTGAACTTCTTCTGGCAATGATGTTGAAAATCCATTTACATAAATTTCTACAGTGTTCCATCCTTCTGGCTCTACAAACAATTGATGTCTGTCTCTTTCGGCAAAACGATTTATTTTATCTTCAATACTTGGGCAATATCTTGGGCCAACACCTTCAATTCTGCCTTGGTACATTGGGCTTCTATCGAACCCAGTTTTCAATATTTCATGAACTGCTGAGTTTGTGTAAGTTATGTGGCAGCTACGTTGTTGTTCTGGTTTAATTCTTTCAATATCTAAAAAAGAGAAGCCTACAATTTCATCGTCCCCTTTTTGTTCTTCCATTTTAGAATAATCCAAACTTCTTGCATCAACTCTTGGTGGAGTTCCTGTTTTTAAACGATCTGCTTCAAAACCATGTTCTACCAATTGTTCAGTTATACCAGTTGCTGCTGTTTCAGAAATTCGACCTCCGCCCAATTTTTTTTCTCCAATATGAATAATTCCATTTAAGAATGTTCCACTGGTTATTACAACAGCTTTAGAATGAATTTCGTGACCAAGGCTAGTTACAATTCCACAAGCTTTACCATCTTTAATGATTAGGCTTTTCACCATATCTTGATAGAAATCTACATTGGGTGTTTGTTCCAACATTTCTCTCCAAGTAGTAGCAAACAACATTCTATCGTTTTGAGTTCTTGGACTCCACATTGCTGGGCCTTTACTCCTATTTAACATTCTAAATTGAATCATGCTTTTATCACTCACAATTCCACTGTAACCTCCCATAGCATCAATTTCACGTACAATTTGTCCTTTTGCAATTCCTCCCATTGCTGGGTTACAACTCATTTGTGCAATGGTTTGCATATTCATAGTAACCAAAAGCACTTTACTACCCAAATTGGCAGCAGCAGCAGCAGCCTCACAACCAGCATGGCCAGCACCAGCAACAATTACATCATATTCTTGAAACATAGGGCAAAAGTATTGTAAACAAACAAGTAATTAAGAACCGAATTTTTTAAGTAGTTCTCTTTCTAATAAGATGTCCTCAAGCAATATTCCCTGATTTAGTTTATTGAATTCGTAGTTAGACAGGGTGGCGATTTTTTCAAGTTTCTGTTTATTCAAGTTTATATAGTCTTCAATTGCTTCGTTGCTTTCGATATTAGCAAGTTCAATTTGATTAATTTTTTCTACCATTTTAGCCACAATGGAAAAATTGGTTTGTTTATATAGCTTTTCAAAATAAACTTTAACTGCCAAAACATCTATTTTACTTCCACGGCTTGCGTTTGGTTGAAATGAGTCTACTCTTATATTAATGTAGTTCCAACACAATTTCAAATCATCTTCATTCGAAAAATCAAAATAAGCAATTGGTAAAATGTGTTCAAATTGCCAATTAATCCCAAAATTTTCCCAGTTTAAGGTTTCATCAAACTGCAACTCAAACCACTTTTTTAGAACCGCTATCTCCAATCCAAAAAATGGGGCGTAGTTTTCGTTGGCAATTCCCTCTACTACATATCTACGAAATGCCATTTGCCACCTTTTCCTTTCTTTAACTTTCTCATAAGCAAGAAAAGCGGTTTCCTCGGGAAGTTCTTTCTTGTGTTTCATTGTGCAAATATACTAGTTCCACAAATCACCGTTCCGTTGGGGAACGGTGATTTGTGGAACTAATTGGCAGAATTGAATACTTGTAAATAATAATCTTCTTTTTGTCTCATTTGCTCAATATCGCTTTTTTTTTTGTCTTTATAACCACAAAGGTGCAGTGCTCCGTGGAAAACGACACGTAGCAATTCGTTCTTGAATGTTAAATTGAGGTTTTTGGCATTGTCTTTAACTCGATCAATGCTTATATAGACCTCTGCCTCTATTGGTAAATTGGGTTCGGATAAACCAAATGTGATAATATCCGTATAATAATCATGGTTTAAACTAGCTTTATTGATTTCAAGTAAATACACATCGGAACAAAAAACATAGTTTATGATACTTAACTCCTTGTTTTCTTTTTTGAAAAGCAGTTCCACGAAGTCTTTTAAACTTGTTTTATTCGGAATATTGAGCTTTCTATCGGCGTAATTAAAGTGTACTTTTTTCATGCGAATAATTCTTGCTCCAAAATTCGTAACAAAATGCGGATATCGAGATATATTTTTGCTTAAATAGGTTTCAATGAAAAAGTTAAGTGAGTTAGGCATTGGCAAAAGGGCAACAATTCATTCTTTTGAAAAAGATGATATTTTTATTAAGTTGATGGAAATGGGCTGTGTACCTGGTGAACTAATTAGGGTAGAACAAATTGCTCCACTTGGAGATCCAATATCAATATCTGTAGCTGGTTATGCTTTGAGTTTACGACTGAGCGAGGCTCAAGAAATTTTTGTAGAAGAAATTAATTAATTTGAATGCCATGAATATTGGTTTGTACTTTGGTTCGTTTAATCCAATTCATACCGGACATTTATTAATTGCATCGCATGTTGCAGATTGTGGCTTGGTTGAAAAGATATGGTTTGTTGTTAGTCCACAAAATCCATTAAAACCTTCGAACAGTTTATTAAATGAGTACGACAGATTGCACATGGTTAATCTTGCAATTGATGATGATGACAGATTTAAAGCTTCGGATGTAGAATTCAAATTGCCAAAACCATCTTACACAATTGATACACTTACACATTTAAAAGAAAAATACCCTCAACATCAATTTAGCATAATTATGGGTAGCGACAGTTACAGCAATTTACACAACTGGAAAAACCATGCATTGTTACAAAAGAATTATCCAATATTGGTGTACAATCGACCAGGTTTTGTTGTTGAATCTTCTTCTATGGTTCATGTTTTAAAAGCCCCTTTGTTAGAAATCTCATCAACCACAATTAGAAAAGCAATTCAACAAAAAAGGAGCATACGTTATATGCTCCCAGATTCGGTTAGAAAAGAAATTGAAAAAACCGGATACTATAAATAAGTATCTCCTTTACTTCTTTTTACTTCGGCAACATATTCCTTAATTTCTTGTTCCTTGTCTTTTTTACAAATTAGCAAAACATCTTTTGTATCAACAACAATACAATCATCTAAACCTTGTATAACTACTAATTTTTCAGGTTCGGCACTAACCATACATTTTGTGGCATCAATTACAATTACATTTTTTCCAGCAACCGCATTGGC
>JAGOUF010000430.1 GCA_018061385.1 Chitinophagaceae bacterium
GGCTTTACTGATAAAAGATTTAAAACACAGTTAGATGCAAGATATCTTTTCAACAAAAAACCTTGGACCTATTTGCACCTTACCTATAGAGATGATTTTGACAATGGGCAACAATTTTTTGATCAATTAGGAACAGATAATTTGTTTGCTACTTGGTTTAGAAAACCTGGAATTCCGTTTAAATTTCAACGTTCAGAAGAAAAGAAAATTACATTTTTTAGAGAAGCCAATTCTGGTTTGTCTATTGGTTTAATGGCTTCTAGCAAAGACTTTCAGGCTTTGGCTAATTTACCAGATCAAAAATATTATCCAACAACCAATGGACATGTATTCAACAGTTTTGAGACTAGCATTAGACTTAAATATGCATACTTAGAAAGATTTGTAGTAGAAAATTTTTACCGTACTTCATTGGGTAGTAGTTTGCCCATTATAGATTTTACATTTACCCACGGTTGGCCAGGTGTTTTAAAAAGCAGTTATCAATACAATAAACTGCAAGTAAATGTTTCAAACATTTGGAACGTTCCTCCTTATGGAAAGATTAGCTATAATTTTTATGCTGGTAAAATTGATGGTACAATACCGTATCAATTTTTAGAAATTATGCCCGGCAACGAATTAAATTATTACAATCGTTATTCATTCAACCTAATGAAGAGATTTGAATTTTTAGCAGACCAATATGCTGGTTTTTCTGTAGAGCACAATGTTGGTAGTGGTTTGTTTAGATACATACCAATAACACGTAAAATGAAGCTACGTCAGCTTTATAGCTTAAAAGGTGTAACAGGGAACTTGAGTAAAGAAAATGAACAATTAAATTTTGTAGGCACTTATCCTTTCGGTTCTTTAAACAACAAATGGTATTTTGAATTTGGAACAGGAATTGACAATATTTTTAAATTACTTAGATTGGATTTTGTTTGGAGAGTAACTGCAAACGATCGTGTAAAACAAATACAACCAGCAAAATTTGGTGTGTTTGGTAGTTTTAGAATTGCATTTTAATACATTTAACAAGAGCTAGAAGATTGTAAATTCTTCTAGCTCTTGTTTGCAATTAGTAAAGTAAAATATTTTACACTGTAACTGGTACACTATGTACAGCAGCAGCCATTTCTTTAATTAGTGATGGATCTTTTTCAATAGCATTTCCTACAACAATCACATCGGCTCCAGCTTTACAATTTCTATATGCTTTCTCTGGCTCAATAATGCCGCCACCAACAATTAAAGGGCATTCAATATGAGAAGCTACTTTTTCAATCATTTGCTCAGTAATAGGTCGTTTTGCACCACTGCCTGCATCCATGTAAATTAATTTCATACCCAGCATTTCTCCTGCCATTGCAGTACACATTGCAATATCATTTTTATCTGCAGGTAAAGGAGTTGCATTTGAAATGTAAGAAACTGTTGTAGGAGCTCCACCATCAACAACCATATAACCAGTTGGCATAATTTCTAAACCACTCTTTTTTACAAAAGGAGCACTCACTACATGTTGTCCAATTAACAATTCAGGATTTCTTCCAGAAATTAATGATAAGTACAACAAAGCATCGGCATATTTACTTACTTGAGAGGGAGAACCTGGAAACAAAATCACAGGAATATTACAAAGAGATTTTATTTGCTGAATACATTCATCTAAATGATTTGAAATAACCAATGATCCGCCCACAAAAAAATAATCCACTTTCGCATCCATTGCCAAAGAAGTAATTTGCTCAATAGATTGGGCATTTACTTTATCAGGATCGATTAAAACGGTGAATGATTTTTTCCCCTGTTCTTTCCTTGCTATAAATTGTTTGTACAAATCCTGCTTCATTCAAATTATTGTAGATGGTGCTGCAAAAATGCAAAAAAGTTTGCTGTAAAACACGTATCAATAAAATAATTATATTTTATCTTTTGCATTAAACAATTGCAACATTTTTACCACATGTTCATTAATAAACATGAAAATAGTTGTTTTTTATTGTTTAAACCAATTTGCTTAACGGAATTAATTGATTTTACTACAATAATTTAAAAAAATGTTGCTCACAATATGTTAAAAACGCAGCAAAAGCATACTGCATTTGACTCACCAAATTTTACACATTCCTTATCCACAAACTGTGGATTTTGTACATGCTGTTTTCTCAGTTTGGAAAGATATTTTCGTTAACCGATTAACATTTCGTTAATTGAGGCGATTGAACAACTAAACCATTCAACACCCCATAAATTCTATCATTGTATGAGCAGCACCCCAAATCAACGCTTACAATTTAGCCGTCGTTTTACAAAAGATGGCGTAAGTCCTTACGATCAATTTCAGTACGATTATCGTACTAGTGTAATTAAAAACCCTACAGGAGAAACTGTGTTCGAAATGACGAACGTAGAAGTTCCAAGTCAGTGGAGCCAAATTGCAACAGATATTCTTGCACAAAAATATTTTCGTAAAGCTGGTGTTCCTCAAACAGATGGTAGTTTAGGTAGAGAAACTTCTGCTAAACAAGTAGCACATCGTATGGCCAATTGTTGGAAAGTTTGGGGTGAACGTTATGGTTATTTTGCATCAGAAGAAGATGCCCAAGTTTTTTATGAAGAATTGGTGTATAGTATTTTAAATCAAAGTTGTGTACCCAATAGTCCACAATGGTTCAATACGGGTTTGCATGAAAGTTATGGTATCACAGGTAAGCCACAAGGGCATTACTATGTAGATCCAATCACCAAAGAATTAAGCAAATCTAAAAATGCGTATGAGCGTCCTCAGCCCCATGCCTGCTTCATTTTAAGTGTAAGCGATGATTTAGTGAACGATGGAGGAATAATGGATTTATGGGTAAGAGAAGCAAGAATTTTTAAATATGGTAGTGGTGTTGGAACAAACTTTTCTCAAATACGTGGTGGTGGAGAAAAATTAAGTGGAGGAGG
>JAGOUF010000431.1 GCA_018061385.1 Chitinophagaceae bacterium
TATTTTTGATACTGGATTACGTCAAGGTTTTACACCTTATAATGTATTTTTTGCTTTAACAAAAGCCTATACTTTTTCGTTTATTGTAAGTAGTATTCCTGCATATTTTGGCTACCATGTAAAAGGTGGAGCATTAGAAATTGGGCAAGCTAGTACCAAAGCTGTAGTAGTTAGTTGTATCTTAATTTTATTGGCAGATTATGTGTTGGCTGCATTGTTATTATAATACTTCAAACAAAGTTTTGAAAATATATTATTGGGTATTGAATATTTTGCTCACAACTTCTTCCGCAAAAATGGGTGTTAAAGCAACGCCCATTCCATTGCAAGCAATAGCATAATAAACATTCTCTGAAATTTTTTTACATACTGGGGTTTTGGTATTTGTAAAAGCCATAATGCCACTCCATTTATGCTCTATTGTGTATTGATATGTAGAGCTGATATGGGTTTTTAAAAATAATTCTAATTCATTTTGTATAGTTATAGAAGTAGTAAGTTCTGTAGTTTCTTCTCCTGCAATATCTTTATTTCTTGCACCACCTAACAATATTCTATTGCCTAAATTTCGCCAATAATAAAAACCTTCATCAAAATGAAAACTGCCGTTGAGTGTAAGATTTTCGATGGGCGATGTTACAATAACTTGTCCTCTTGCTGGAACAATTGCATCTTTATTAATTAGCTTGTTCGTAAAAGCATTGGTGCAAAAAATTAGCTGCTTGGCTGTAATGGTATTTTGGTTAAATGAAACTTTAACTGTATTGTTTGCATCAACGCAGTGATTTACCTCTACTCCATATAAAATGGTTATGCCAGCTGCAATAACTTTTTGTGTTAAAGCCTGAACTAATTTTCCACTATGTAGTGTTCCTTCTAAATTGTTTTGTATAAGATAGTCGAATCCTGTGAGTTGATTCTTTTCTAACAAATCATTTTCTATTGTAAAGCATTTTGGCGAACCAACAATTTGACTCATGCCTTTATTCAACCAATCCAATTGTTCTAAAACTTGTTCATCTTTATTTAGCAAACATTCAAAGCCTCCACATGCTGAATAATCAGTAACAGTTGAATGGAATGTTTTTTTTATTTTTTCAATTCCCTTATACCTTTTTTCTACCAATTGCCACATGTTATTTTCGCCCATAGAACTTGCATCACTCAACAATTCTGTTGGGCTTCCAAAACAAGCAAAACCTGCATTACGTGTTGATGCTCCTAATGGAGTTGTGTTTTTTTCAAGAATGGTAATGCCCAATGTTGGCATTTTTTGATGCAAGGTTAAAGCAGTCCATAAACCCATTAATCCAGCACCAACAATTACAACATCTTGTGCTTTATAATAGGTCTCTATTTCCCAAATGGAATTGTTTGTCATACAACTAAATTAAGCTATGTTAAGTTAGTTCTCAAAGTCCGACTCTAAAAAACTACTTTGATTGGTTTTGGGTTTCATTGTTTCTTTGAAGGTAAATACTTGTTCTCCATTTTCTTTAATTGCATAAATGCCTTTTTCTGCAACAAAACAAAATTGCTTTTCTATATCGTTTGTAATAAAAGAAATCCAAAGGCAAGGTTGTTCAGTTCCGTCAGTGGTAATGTTTCCATAGCTTGCTTTAATATTGGTAGTTATTCCATTTAGTGTAATGGTGTTTTGGGTTTCTGTATTGCCGCTTGGTAGTGTAATTAGTTTTAAGTTGGTAAACGTATCAATTGTTTTTTTCTCTGCTGGTTTTGTTTTTGTAGCAGCTATATTTTTTTCGTAACTAAAACCAATGAGCTTTAAATCGTTGTTGTAAATTGAAAGTGTGTAACTAGCATTTTTGCCAGTTACACTGCTCAATAGTTTTGCATTGGTGTCGTCCCAATCAATTACATTGGCTTTTGTTGTAGCCATTTTTTCAATAGAGATTTTGGTAGTTTTTTTTGTTCGTTCATTGTTTAAAATTGTAATGCTGCTATTGCATAAATAGTTTAATGAACTATGCATAATTGTATCTCCAATATTAATAAGTTGCAGTGCTGTTGGTGGTTTCGGTAAGTTTATTTTGCCATACTTTTTTTCGTACTGTTCAGCTGTTAATTTTTCAACCAATTTGTTGGCTGCAAATTTTCCTTGAGTAACTTTATTATTGACATCTGTAATTAAACCATAGCCTTGTAAACGATAAGTTTTTTTATCAAAAAAACCTTCTTTAATACTACCATCAAGCAACCAAACTTTACCTGCAATTAACTTGTTGTTTATACTATCAATTAAGCCTTCTTCATAATATCCTGTTGGTAGCAATCTTTTGGCTAAACCATGCAATTGATTGTTGATGAAATATCCTGCAACATGCAAGCCATCTATATTGTATTCTTCGCCAAAGCCATGATAATTGTTGTTTAAAAATTCCCCATTGTACCAATTGCCATTTGCATAATTGTATATTCCTTTGCCGTTCATTAAACCGTTTTTAAAACTGCCTACAAATACATTTCCATTTTTATAGTTATATGTGCCAATGCCTTCTTGCAGATTATTTTTTAAATCTCCAGTATAAGTATCACCATTTTTGTATTTGTATGTACCAACACCTTCTAGCATACTGTTTTTAAAGTCTCCTTCATAAATATCCCCATTAGAAAACATCATTTTTCCTTTGCCATCCATCACAGCCATTTTCCAATATCCTTCATAAACATCTCCATTAATAAACTCAAATTTTCCATAACCATTTATAGTAGCATTGGTAAAATTGCCAGTGTATACTTCTCCATTTTGGTATTTCATTTTTCCACTACCATGAATCTTGTCTTGATTCCAATTTCCATTGTATTCACTTCCACTTGGAAAAAGCATTTTTCCTTGTCCTTGACGCAAGTCATTAATCCAATAACCTTCATAACGTTCATTTTCTGCCCAAGTTTGTACACCAAATC
>JAGOUF010000034.1 GCA_018061385.1 Chitinophagaceae bacterium
TTTATAACGATTTAACGCCAGAACAATTTGATAGATTGTTGAAATTGGCAGCTAGTAGCAACCAAAGTTTAGATTAAAAAAATGCAAACAATTGTAGTAAATTTTTGTAATTGCCTATACATTTTTTACACTTTAATACTCAACTATTTTGGAACCAGATATAAGAGATTTTTTAATACGCATTGCCAACTCTTTGGGTATGTTTTTTATTTGGATGATTGTGAATGTAACAGTTGGTATAAAATGGGGTTATGCTTTTTGGGGCAATCATTTTACAAAAGGCAATCTAATTTTTTTTATTTGGTTTATAATTAGCATAATATTGTTGGTTTGGTATTTAAAACGTTTATGGAGTAAGCCTTTGAATATTAAAATGTAAAAATATTCAGCATTTACTTATTAAAAAAGGAGCTACTTTTAAAAGATATATTTTCACCAATATGCTTAAATATTTCTTTGGTTGTTGTTGCTTACTGCTAACAATGACTGCTTATAATCAAACTCAAATAAACCTTTACAATACAACCATACCCAATAGCAAGCCTTGTGTAAAAGTTGAATTAATACCACAAGAAGGTAGGGTTAGCCAAATAACAGTTCCTGCTTTATTTGTGTACAAACCCGTTGTACAAGATTCGTTGCATACTGCTGTTATTATTTGTCCTGGTGGTGGTTATGCAAGGTTGGCAATTGACCATGAAGGCCATGAAGTTGCTAAAGCATTAAACCAACAAGGCATCACTGCATTTGTATTAAAGTATAGAAATCCAATAGATAGTGATTGTGTTGTAAACAAAGAATTGGTTGCTTTACAAGATGCTCAACAAGCCATAAAATTAATACGAGAAAATGCAAAAGAATACAATATCAATCCCAATAAATTAGGAATGTTGGGCTTTTCGGCAGGTGGCCATTTAACTTCAACTGTTGCTACGCATTTTACAACAACTACAATTGAAAATAGCAACAACACAAGCCTTCGCCCAAACTTTGTTGTATTGTGTTACCCAGTAATTAGTATGCAAGATAAAATTGCACACATGGGTAGTAGAAATAATTTATTGGGCAAGAACCCAACAAAGGAAAAAATAGATTTAAATAGTAATGAATTGCAGATTACCGAACAAACTCCACCAACGTTTTTATTGCATGCAGCAGATGATAAAAGTGTTCCAGTAATGAATAGCATTGTTTTTTATTTGGCATTGTTAAAAAATAATGTACCGGCCGAAATGTTGTTGTTACAAAAAGGTGGACATGGTTTTGGATTACACAACAAAGCCGAACCCATTAATTGGTTAAACAATGTTTTTGTTTGGATGAAAGCCAACCAATTTATTAAAGGCAATGTGCAATAATGGTAGCAACGAGTTTACAAAAATTTGAATTTGGAAATATTGCTCTACAACTAGTTGTGCCAAATAGTTTAGCTGTTAAACATTGGTTCGAAACAGAAAAACAACAAAACGAAAATTTTCCTTTTCCGTTTTGGGCTAAAGTTTGGCCAAGTGCAATTGCGTTAAGTAAGTTTTTAGTAACTAAGCAACATTATGTTGCTAATAAAAAAGTATTAGAGCTTGCGTCAGGATTGGGTTTGCCTTCTTTAGTAGCTGCACAATTTGCAACTACAGTTACTTGTAGCGATTACTTAATTGAACCATTGCAATTTGTAGAACAATCCATCAGCATCAATAATTTATTCAACATTGACTGTAAAATTATTAATTGGAATAATTTATCTCCCAATATTGTTACAGATGTTTTGTTATTGAGTGATATAAATTACAACCCATCAACCTTTGATAGTTTATTCAACATGCTTGAGCAGTTTTTAAAGAACGGCTCTACCATTATTTTAAGCACTCCACAACGCATTATGGCAAAAAAGTTTATTGAAGCCATATTGCCGCATTGTGTTGAACAAAAAGAAATAGAAATTGATGCTGTAATTATTTCTATTCTGGTTTTAAAATAGCTACTCAATTGTTCTATTGTTAACTTCTTGCAATACTTAATGCCGACATAAACTGTTGTTGTTTAGGTACAAATTGCATGGCCTGTTGTGCTTGCAAAATATCTCTTACATCCATTAACGCATAGCCCAATAAATTAGACCCTTTCCACTTTAAAGGGTTGCTTAATTCTTTTGAAAAATAGGCCAAACCATTGCCCCAAATATTGTCTTGTGCTGTCACCGCTACAATTACATTTTGTTGTGTGTTCAATAATTTTCTTTGTAGGTGATAATGCTTTTTAAATTTATGCAAATTGCCTTTTACCACAATGGAATAAGCATGTGCTAACCACACTTCTTCATCAAAATTTTTAATATAACAAGCCAATAGTTTTGCATGTGCTGCCTGCTTTGTTTGTATAATTTTTTCCATAGTAGTATAATCATAAAACAATGCTGCTTTTTGTGCCATTATCCAATGCGTTAATGTATTATATGTAGTTCCATCTATAGTAAAAGGGGCTACAAAACATTCATTAAAACAGTGTGTATCCCAATCGGCATTTTGAATACATCTGTCACTTAAAAAATAATTATACTTTGGGCTATTGCCTGTTATAATTTGTTGTATTAACCAACTGTTTGAATAACTCATACTGCAATTTTTATTAAACGGTTACCTAAAAATGATTTTACCAATTTTACTCTTCCAATAATTTGTTGATTGAAGTTTTCTAACTCGGTAGTTAAAATCCACAATTCACTTTCAAAATCTGTAGCAATGCTTTGTACTAAAAACTGTTCTAAGTAGTCTGTTGGTAAGTCTACAGAAACAACGTGAACAGTATTGCTTTGCGTTTCAGTTTCAATATTCCAATCGTAAGCCAATTGCTCTGCATAGCTTCCATTTAACAATGCATAAAACATGTTTTGAGGATTGGCTCTTGGTGGAATTTTTTTGTAATTAAATTCTACAATTTGATTTAACTCTTGTTGTGTTACTAAGTAGAATAAAGTTGTAAGTGATAATTTTTCCATTTTGCTTAATTTTGAAGCAAATTAAATAGAATAAATGAAACAACCAAATTTTGCTTATAAAATAAGCAAAATAAATTTTTTGAACCTTCTCATACAATACAAAATGATTGAAAGAAAATTGATATGTTTTTTATGTATAGCTTTTACAGGCAGTGGCTTACAGCGGATTGTGTACTAATAAAAAAGGGAGTTCTAAACTAAAAAAGAGAGAACAAAAAAATACTGGTAAGAAATGGCAACAAGAGTTTGATGTAACAAAAGTAGCCCTATATTAAATAAATGGAATTGTCTTTTTGCATAATAAATTATAGCATCATTTTTAAATGTCTTCGCTAAGTTTAAAACAAAGCTTTAGCAAATACACTAATTGACAACAAAGACACTAAGTCACGAAGAAGAATGTATCGTTTTTTATAGTAGGAGTTAAAGAGAAAAAAATTCAACCATTATATCCAATAAAAGGTGTAAAAAAGAACCTTAACTAAATGTCTAAACAACTTTACTATTAAATTTCAAAGTGAAAGCCTTCTTTTAATAATTCTTTATAACGCTTCTGGTTAAATTGGAACATTTTGCTTGGTCTACCTTTTCCATTGGGTACAGAGAGTTCTCCTGTTTCTTGTAAAAAATCAAACGAAAGAATTTTCTTGCTAAAATTTCTACGATTCATTTCTTTGTCTAACAAAGCTGTGTACAGTTTTTCTAAATCGGAAAAGGGAAATTTTTTATCGAGCAATTCAAAACCAATTGGCTGATAACGTACTTTAGTTCTCAATCGTTCAATAGCAACTTGTATCATTTGCTTATGATCAAAAGCCAAAGCTGGTAATTTTTTTATGCTAAACCATTTTGCATTTTCTGCATCGGTACTAGCTTTTAATTCTTGATACATGCTGGTTTTTACCAACCCAAAATAACAAACAGAAACTACTCTTTCTCTTGGATCTCTATTGGGATCACCAAATGTATATAGCTGCTCTAAATAATTTACAATAATGCCAGTTTCTTCAACTAGTTCACGTTTTACTGCAACTTCTAAAGATTCTTCTGGCAAAACAAAACCACCCGGTAAAGCCCATGCACTTTTTAATGGACTGTATTTTCTTTGTATCAATAACAAAGAAACGCCATCGTATTTAGAATAACCAAATACAATCGCATCAACAGCAACTTTTATAGTAGTAATTTCATTTTGCATACGAAGTAAGCAAATTTAAGTTTTTAACATTGGTATTGCAATATATACAATAAAAAAGCCACGCTAAAATGCGTGGCTTTTAAAATGCTGTAGGGGAAGGGATCGAACCTTCACGAGGCAGTTAGTTGTAGCACAAAGTTCAGTGGTCGACCCTGGTCGCTCCAGTATTGCTACCTTTGCGGCTCTATGCTATATTTATCCTGTTATCCTCACCCCCGAGACAAGAGGGCATGTCTGCCAAAAATTTCATCACCCCACAGTATAAAGAACTATTTAATTGTTTGTTGCTTTGATAATGCAATATTAAAGCAAATACTCAATTCGTTGCAAATATTTCAACAATTATTTTTAAAATATTGAAATTATCTAACAAAACTAGTATTATTGTGAATAAAATTTAAAACAAGAGGAAAAATGTCTGCAAAATTAAATCTTGACAAATTAGACCTTGATATTATTCAAGCCTTAATGGAAGATGCTGAAATATCTTATGCCGACTTGGGTAAAAAGCTTTTTGTAAGTGGCGGAACCATTCATGTTAGAATAAAAAAGCTGGAAGATCACAAGATTGTAATTGGCAAAAAGTTGGCTGTTGATTTAAAATCATTGGGCTACGATGTAATTGCATTCATTGGTATTTTTTTAGAAAAAAGTTCTTTATACGATACCGTTGCAAAAGATTTAAAACAAATTCCAGAAATTGTTCGTGTAAACTATACCACAGGAAATTACAGCATGTTTGCAGAAGTTGTTTGTAAAGACATTCAACAATTGCGTTTGGTATTGCACGATAAATTGCAAAACATTAAAGGCATTGAAAGAACCGAAACACTTATTTCGTTAGAAGAAAGTTTTAATAGAAGTGTATTGGTTACCAATTCGTAAAACATCTATTCTACTAAATTCAATTTTAGCTTATTTATTTACTGGTGTTGTAAACCAATGCTACATTCAATAACATCTTCTTTGTACATTAGCCGTCTATGCAATTCAATAATTTTAATTTAGTAGACGTAACTGCCGTTTTGCAAAAACAATTGAAACAAATTATTCTGTTTGTTCTTATTTGTTCAACTATTGCTACTGCCATTTTATTTTTCTTACCCAAGTATTATAAAAGTACAGCAATTGTTGTAGCTGCAAACCCTGCATTGGCCGATAAGGCAAGGTTATTTAACAACAACATTCAAGGCTTGTATTCAAGCTTTGGTAGTGGAGATGATTTGGATAGAATTGATGGATTGGCACATTTAGATACTACATTTAAATTGTTGGTTAATGAATTTAACCTTACGAATTATTATGAATTGAAAGATGCTGACATGGCGTTACGAATAAGAAAAGCTGTGTTGATGTTAAGAGAAGATATTGAGTTGCAAAAAACAGAACTGAGTCAGTTTAAGTTTATGGTAACTACAAAAGATAAAAACTTATCTGCCAATATTGCCAATAGAATGGTTCAAATTGTGGAACATATGATTGAAGCAGTTTGGCAAAAAAACTATCAATCCTCTTTACAAAAAATTGAAACTGCAACCAAATCATTAGAAGCTGAAGTAAGCCAAATAAACGATTACTTAAAAAATGCTGACATTACAGAAACTGGTGCATTAACGTTTACCAATAAAAGAGAAGCATTGCTACAACAATTAAAACAATACTATACTGCTGCCAACGAGTTTAAATTGGCCATTGAAAATAAAACTCCCTCATTGTATATTGTTGAGCAAGCCACTGCTGCTGCAAAACACTATAAACCCATTAATATAAATATACTTTTTGCTGCAATAATTATAAGTTTTGTTTTTGCTTGTATGTTGGTATTAATTAACCATGGCAGAAAACATAGTTAATATTCCATGTTTAAAACCATTGAACATAACAAAGAGTTTTGGTTACAAACTTTGCTGTTTATTGTATTTGGATGTGCCAGTTTATTGTTGCAAGAACCTTTATTAATTGTTGTGCCTTTTATTGTTGTTTTAGCTCCCTTGATATTTCAATTTTGTATAACACAACCTCAACAGTTGTATTGGTTGTTGCTGTTTTTTTTGCCTTTATCTACTGAAGTAAATTTTACACCATCCTTAGGTTTAGATTTTCCCGATGAGGGTTTTATGATGCTACTGTCAGGAATATTGATTGTACAACTGTTGTTCAAACCAAACAGCTTTCCAACTTCGGTATTGCGTCATCCTTTATTTTTAATTGTTGTTTTGCAATTTCTGTGGTTGGTGGTAGTTTGCTTTTATTCATACAACAGTTTGCTTTCGGTAAAATTTATGCTTGCTCGTATTTGGTATATTTTGCCTTTTGTTGTGTTGCCACAGTTGTTTTTAAATACCCCTACACAACTAAAAAAAGCAGCATTGTTGTTGTTGTTGCCCATGGGTTTTGTGGTTGTGCAATGTTTACTAAGACATGCGTTGTTGGGATTTTCTTTTGAAGGAATTAAAGAAACATTGTCGCCATTTTTTAGAAATCACGTTAATTACTCTGCAATGTTGGTTTGCCTATTGGCTGTTTTGTGGTGTGTAAAAAGTTTAACGCCAACAAGCAATAAATATTATCAATGGCTAAATATTGGATTGGCAGTAGGATTGGTTGCTTTGTTTTTTGCATACTCTCGTGGAGCATGGATTGCTTTGTTTACAGGTATAACAACAGTTTTCATTATACAAAAAAAATGGATGGTGCAAACTATTTCTATTGTTGTTATAGCATCGTTGTTTTTAATTGGTTGGTTGGTGAGCAATAAAAATTATGTGCAGTTTTCGCCCAATTACGAACAAACAATTTTTCACGATGATTTGGGTGAGCATTTAAAAAGTACAACTACTTTAAAAGATTTAAGCAATGCTGAAAGATTTTATCGTTGGGTTGCTGGTGCAAAAATGTTTACAGAAGAACCTATTGTTGGTTTTGGTCCCAATACATTTTATACATATTATAAAGGTTATACTGTTGATGTTTTTAAAACCTATGTAAGCAACAATCCTGAACATAGTAGTGTACACAATTATTTTTTATTAATGGCATTGGAACAAGGAATTATTGGCTTATTCTTGTTTTGTTGTTTACTGTTTGTGCTTATGTGGTACACAGAAAAATTGTATCATCAATTACACAATAATTTTTACAGAAAAATTGCTTTAACAACAGGTGTTGTAGTTGTTATGATTGCAACAATTAATTGCATGAGCGATATGATTGAAACCGATAAAATTGGTAGCCTTTTTTGGTTAAGTGTAGGAATGGTAATTGTGTTATCCAACAAACTAAAAGAGGAAAAAGAAAGTATTGCTTAGAAACCATTTACCCCTTTGCTCTTCTCCATTCTTATTAAAAAAATCACCTTTATTTTACTTCAAAACTAATTGTTGCTTTTAATGGAATGCCATTGCTTGTTAAACCTTGTAAAGTAGCTGTATATTTTCCAATTAAATCAGATGTATAAAAACTAATTTTTGTTGCTCCTTTTGTAGTAGTTGTAATGTTACCATTCCAATAAAGTACAGTTCTATAATCGGGTAATCTGCTTTCAAGTTCAGTAGCTAGTTCATACTTCGGACTATAAAATTCACGTTGAGCTTCTATACCATCATAATCGATTACCAAGCTTTCGGAACTTAAAGATTTTATACCCATTGTTCCATCGTAACTACTGTAATTTACAATTCCATCAAAAGCCAATTTGCCAGAAAAAAACCTTCTTGCAACAACATCTATTTGTTGAACTTTTAAAGGATCGGCTGCAATAATTTTATCTGCATCAAAAGCTGGTATTCCGTCTACTAACAACAATGGCTCTGTAGAAAAGTATGTAAATCTTGGATTGTCGGCAGCATAAAAAACAAACTTGTTGTTCTTTCTTCTTACCAAAACATCTGCAACATATTCTCTCATCACTTCTTCCATTGTAGAAAAACGAGTGTAGTTGTCTAACAAATATTTGTTATCCGATTTTATGTAAAATGGTTTGTAATTAATATTTGCACTACTTGTAACAGCTTTTTGTGGTGTATAAATTCGTTGAGCTTGCAATGCAATGCTGTATTCGTTTAAACTATTGCTCCATTTTTTTTCGAGTGAAAAATTTGGAATTGTATTGGTAGAAACCTGTGACCAATATGGGCTGTTGATATCAATTCTATAATTAGAATCTATTTTACTATTGGTTTGTGCAACCAATTCTGAAGTGCCATAAATATTGGGCATTATTGCAAAGAAACTACCATCGGCTTGTGAATATGCATTGGCAAAACCAAACTCTTTACCTGGTAACGATAAGTACACAGCAATTCCTTCAGCTGGCAACAAGGTTTGTTTGTTAATTACTTTTCCTGTAATAATTTGGCTTTCATATTCTGGTAAAAAAGTATTGCTGGGAGCTTTGTTTGCAATGATGTTGTTCCAATTAAATCTTCTCCAACCTTGTGTTAATAGAAGATTGTCTATTGCAGCGGATGCACTTTCTGTTTCTGTAAAATAAAAATTAGGTTCTTCTATTTTTCCTTTAATGTGGGATGCCAACCATTCGTATTGTTGAATATCAACGTTTGTATAATTGTTCATTAAAGAATCATCTTTAACCACTGCAATTGAAAAATTAGCATCAACAGGTGTTAAATTGTTGGTTAATGCAGTTACGTCAAGTTCAATTTTTTTTCTGGCTGTTAATGTTGTGTTACTTGCAGTTAATTTAGTTGCAACCGTTTCACTAATTGATTTATACAACAACCTTTCGCAAAGTGGTTGTAATTGTGTGTTGAACAATGTAATATAGTTTACACCCTCATCTAACACATCGTTATTCATTACAAAAACAGTTGTTCTATTTTCTATTACCTGTGTTTTTTTATATTTGGTGTTATGATTTGCATGTACAAATAAATGCACAGCAGTATTCAAAAAATTGTTGGTTGCTTTTACAGTTATAGTTGTTTGTTCACTATTTTTTTCAGTAAATAAAACATATCCTTCATTTAATGCAATTGGCAAATTGGCAACAAAGCTTTCGTTGGTTTTCGTTGTTACAATTGCTTTATATGTATTGCCTTGAATAGGTGTAAACACAAATGTACCCATGCCAAATTTTTGAGTAACGAAGTTGCCAACCGAATCGTTATTTTGGTTGATAATTTTACCAACACAATCAATTCCTTTTCCATTGTTGTTGGTCGCTTTAAAAGCAACTTTACTGCTTAGCGTATTTACTAAATTTCCTCCTTCGGGAAAAAATTGAATATCGTAGGATGCTTTTTTAATTGTTGTATCAACCGATACTTGGTTAAAAACACTTACAATAGCAATCTGTTTTTCAAACGCAAAATGCACATCGCTATTCTTCATTAAATTGGTATATGCTCTTAATATATAATTGCCAGTTGGTAAGGTTAAAGGCAAATTAAACTGACCATTTCCTATAGAATTATTGATAGGAATTTTTAATTGAATGGCTGCTTTAGAATCGCTACCCAACAACTCTACATAAGCCAATTTGCTAATTGGACTTGGTGTGTTTGTAACAGCTTCTGTATTGTACAATTTAAACCAAATGGTTTCTCCAGATAAGTAAAAATTTTTATCGGTATGTACAAATATTTTCTCTTGAAAAATTTGCTGATTGTATGCGTTAAATCTTTCTTCAATGGTTTCAACATCTAACCCTTGAGCAAAAACTTGTGTTGTTACAACAATGAAAAGAAAACTAAATATTGCTTGCTTGTGCATAGTAAAAAACTTAAGAAAAATGAACGAATCTATCTATTACCAAAATGCAGGTTTAACAGTTGTTCCACCAAAAACTCTACAATCGCCACAATTGTTTGTTGTGCCTAAATAACCACCTGCTATATCGCCAGCAATTGGTACATATTTTCTAACATTGAAATAGAGATTAAAGCTATCTGGATGTCCAGGGATTGATTGCACATCGCAATTGGCAAGGTTTGGAACAGTGTAAGATATTAATTGAGATTGATCAATAAATATTCTTTTGGTGGTAACCTCACTTGCTGATATAAAACCAATTACAGGTAAAGATGGATTGGTTATACAATTGATGTTGCCATACAATTGAGTTGGTTGAACATCGAAAACAGAACCACCGAGTTCCGTCATTTGTTTTAATTGTTGCCAATACTCATAAGCATCTTTTGTTAAAGAACTTTGCTTTACTAAAACACTATACCGAGCATTAAATTTATCGGAGCCTTTCGCTACAAAATATAATTTTTCATTTTCAATAATATCGCTATTTAATTTTGCAGAAGATCCAATAAAAATACCAGCAATACTATTGCTTCTCCAACAACGATAAATTTGATCTGCAGAATCTCTAACCTGCATATTTAACCCACCTAAATATTTATAAAACGATTCTAAGTAAGCTCGGTTTTCCCAAACCTGCTCACAATCCCATTTATAATACACAGTTTTATTGGTTACATCTTTTGTGCTTACATAAAACTGAATACCATTTTTATCTGCATCAATTTTCCAACTAACACTATCAATTGCTGGTGTTGTTTTAGCTGCAATTATATTGGTAATATATTCTTGGGCATCTTTTGTAACAATTTTTA